>CAJXMQ010000039.1 GCA_913056225.1 uncultured Micrococcales bacterium
TGCATCAAAGCCCTGACTGTAGGCGATGATTTTCGATGCAAACAAGGCCTTGCGAACTTTTTCAACTAGCTCTTCGCGACCAATGTCCCAAGAGCTGACATTGGATGCAAGCTCTGGCTTTGCTTTTCTTTGCTCTGCTTGAGCGGAAAGAGATCTTGCGAAAACTGCTTCTGCAATGCCACTGACTGGGACTCCCAGGTCAAGTGCGTTTTTGACTGTCCAAACACCTGTTCCTTTGCTACCAGCCTGGTCCAAAATCACATCAACTAGCGGTTTAGCTGTTTTTGCATCAATTTGGTCGAGCACCTCTGCTGTTATTTCAATCAGGTAGCTTTCCAGTTCTCCTTGATTCCATTCCCTGAAAACTTCAGCTATCTCGGCTGGAGTTAGCCCTGCTTGCCGCAGAATGTCATAACCCTCGGCAATCAGTTGCATGTCTGCGTATTCGATGCCGTTATGAATCATTTTCACAAAGTGACCGGCACCGTCACTTCCGATGTGGGCAACACAGGGCTCTCCCTCGGCAACTGCGGCAATGGATTCCAAAACCGGGCCCAGAGTTTTATAAGCCTCAGCGGAACCGCCTGGCATGATGGAGGGTCCGTTCAAAGCGCCCTCTTCACCGCCAGAGATGCCAGCACCAACGAAGTTGATTCCTTGGGCGGCTAAGTCTTTTTCGCGCCTGATGGTGTCAGTGAATAGAGCATTCCCACCATCGACAATGATGTCGCCGGGTGCGAATCTTTCGGCAAGCTGATCAATAACAGCATCAGTGGCGACTCCTGCCTGCACCATGATGATTGCTGTCTTTGGAGACTGCAGAGAATTTACAAACTCATCAATGGTTTCCGAGGCAATGAAGTTAGCTTCGGGGTGGTCTTGATTGAGAGTTTTGGTTTTTTCAAATGAGCGATTGTAAATAGCTACTTTGTTATTTTCTCTGGAGGCCAGATTGCGGGCGAGATTTGAGCCCATAACCGCCAGACCAATAACGCCAATGTTGGCTTCGGGTGACATTTGTCTTCTTTCGAAATTGGACTCTCAAAGGATAGCAAGTTTGAAAACCCTCATCCGCATGCCTTGGTTGGTAAAAAATTGATAACGGATTTCAATTGCCCCGCAGAGTTCACAGGGAGTTAACCTTTTGAATTTATTATTTGAATACAAGTTGTATTCACCTGAAAACCCGAAAGGTTATTTGATGAGAAAAAGCGCATTAATTGCTGCAAGTTTGGGTATCGCCCTGACTTTGTCGGCTTGTGCGGCTGAAGAGCCAGCAGCAGAGGTTGATGAGTCAACCTCAACTGATTCAAGCGAGACCGAGAACGAACCAACAGGTCGCGATGCTTGGCCAGAAGAGTTAGTTTTCACACTTACCCCCTCACAGGAGGCGGGTGGCCTGATTGAAACCGCAGAACCACTGGCAGCATTGCTAGAGGCAGAGCTGGGAGTTTCAATCACCCCTCTAGTTCCTTCTGACTACGCAGGTGTTATTGCTGCTTTGGCATCAGGACAGGCACAGATTGCTGGTGGTCTAGGACCAAACCAGATGGTGCAGGCAGAGGACCAGGCGGAAGCCACCCTAATTTTGCAGGCAGAGCGTTTTGGTTCATACACCTATGTAACCCAGTGGATCACAAATGACCCAGACACCTACTGTGACGCAACTCCAGTTGCCAATGAGGAGGGTTACCTTTTCTGTAATGGTGTTGAAAATGCCAGTGACGCATCAGACGGCCCAATTGGTGCCGATAAGTTACCTTTGCTAGCGGGGCAGACAGTGTCTTTTGTCGATCAGGGTTCAACCAGTGGTTACCTAGTTCCATCACTTCAGCTTTTAGAGGCTGGCGTTGACCCGGTTGATGACATCAATGTTGTCTTCGCAGGAGGTCACGATGCATCCGTGCAGGCCGTTTATGACGGAGATGCAGTTGTTGGAACCAGCTACAACGACGCCCGCGGCGACATCGTGGAGACCTCACCAGACGTTGGCGAGAGGGTTGTTGTTTGGGGTTGGTCAGGACCTATCCCTAACGATGGCTTCGCAGTTGCCGGCGATCTCCCAGAGGATCTAAAGCAGGCAATCACCGATGCTTTCGTTGCAATTGCAGCGACTGAAGAGGGTGCGGCCTTGATGGATGAGCTTTACAACATTGACAATGTAAAGCCAGTTGAGGATGGCGTTTATGAAGTTATTCGCCAGCTAGATGTTCAGCTTGGCGACATCCTTGGATAGTTAGCAAACTACAATCAGACCACTGCCTTTTGGCAGTGGTCTGATTCGTTTGAGTTTGGATAATCATGATTAGTTTCAAAAATGCGACTGTTGAGTATCAGCCTGGCGTGAAAGCCATGGACAACCTAAACCTTGAAATCAAAGAAGGTGAATTCGTAGTTGTCGTAGGACTTAGTGGGGCTGGTAAGTCCACTTTGATTAGAACCATCAACAATCTGGTGCCCCTTACATCTGGCGAGCTCTATGTTGACGGTGAAGCTGTTCATGATCTCTCGAGAAAGAAAATGCGAGCTCTGAGAAGTCGAATTGGAATGATTTTTCAAGGTTTCAATCTGGTTGACAGGGCCACCGTTTTGCAAAATGTATTGATGGGACGAGTTTTCAAACTCCCCACCTGGAGAACAGTTTTTGGTGCCTATCCAAAAAAAGATCAGCAAGTTGCAGCACAGGCCCTGAATCGAGTTGGCATGTTGGACCGTGCTTATTCAAGGGCAACTGACCTCAGTGGTGGGCAGCGACAAAGGGTCGGTATTGCCAGAGCACTGGCTCAGGAGCCGAAAGTGATTCTGGCCGATGAACCAGTAGCTTCGTTGGACCCACCCACATCACACGCTGTGATGCAGCACCTTCAGAAAATCAATCAGGATTTAGGCATCACAACGATTGTCAACCTGCACTTTTTAGATTTAGCGACAGCCTACGGAGAGCGTGTAATCGGTCTTCGTGAGGGCAAGTTAGTTTTTGATGGACCAGGCAGCGAATGCACCGAAGAGGTGTTTGAGGGAATTTATGGCAGAAGCCTCACCGCCGAGGACACACTGTCAGAGGAAGCATAGGTAATGACCGCTTCAAAGGTTGAGCTTCCGAAGAAACCGGGAATCCCCGGAGCGATAATTTTCTCGCTTGTCTTTGCCTTTGTGCTGACAGTTGTCACCATGATCACCGTTGAGTTCTCGCTCACTGAGATACTCACAAACTTTGGTCGCAGAAACCTGGTGGCGGATGGATTGTTCAACCCTGATTTTGGTCAGATTCTCTCCGAGCGTTCCCTCTCTGCATTCATTGAAACTCTGCAGCTAGCTGTTTTGGGAACGGTTCTCGGTGGTGGAATGTCAATGTTCATGGCTTACTGGGCAACCGAGTTTGGTAACCCAATTCGCTGGCTCAGGGCAATCGTTAGAACCTTTAACAATGTGGTGCGCTCTATTCCCGATCTACTCTGGGCACTGTTGTTTGTGACGGCTGTTGGAATTGGAATTCTGCCGGGATTGCTGGCTCTGTTTTTCTTTTCCATGGCGGTTGTCACCAAGCTCACCAGTGACACCCTGGATGGAATTGACATGGGCCCAATCGAGGCCGCCAAAGCCAGCGGCAGTGGTTTGATTTCCATGCTGAGAACCGCTGTGATTCCTCAGATTCTCCCCTCCTATACATCCTTTGTTTTATATGGCTTCGAGCTGAACCTGCGAGCCAGTGCTGTTTTGGGGCTGGTTGGAGCTGGAGGCATTGGTTCTCGAATTGAGTTTTTCCGATCTCGCGGTGACTGGAGCGAGGTCTGGGGGTTGGTGCTGATGTTTTTCCTAGTGGTTTTCTTGGTGGAACGATTCTCAGTCACCATCCGTAGGAGGTTGGTATGAGTGAGCTAAGCCTTCCCAAAAAAGCCATCGATTGGTTTAGAAACATCACCACTCTCGCCATTGTGGTGGCAGTGATTTGGTCGCTTATCGGATTGGAAATCAGATGGGAGAGATTGATTGATCTGCCAGCTGATCTGTTTTTGATTGGCACGCTGATGTTTGGAAATCTAGATATTGCCGATTTCCCGAACCTTGCTGGAGCAATGTGGGAATCAATCTCGATTGCTTGGGTGGGAACCCTGATTGCAGCACTGTTTGCAATACCACTTTCATTTTTGGCGGCAGAGAACCTGGTTGGAAGACCCATTGCATGGGTAATCAGGCAGGTTTTCAACATCTTGCGTGCAGTTCCAGAAGTTATTTTGGCAATTGCCTTGATTCCAATTTTTGGACTCACGCCTTTGACTGGAGTGCTGGCAATTGGAATCGGATCAATTGGAACCTTGGGAAAGCTTTTTTATGAGGTCATTGAGTCAATTAAGAAAAACCCACTGGAAGCGGCTGATGCAGTTGGAGCAAACAAGCTAGTTCGTTTCCGCTGGGGAGTGCTACCGCAGGTAATGCCCGAGATGACCTCGTTTGTGCTTTATCGGTTTGAGGTGAACATTCGAGCCAGTGCGGTAATGGGTTTGATTGGTGCGGGTGGAATTGGAAACGATGTAGCACTCGCTTTGCGCTTCAAAGATTGGGAAGTCGCAGGAATGGGGTTGTTGATTGTGATTCTCGGCACAATCTTGGTTGATGCGATCTCGGGTGCTGCCAGAAAGCGAATTATCAAGGGGACTCAGGCCAAGCCGATTGAATTAGCGGAAGTGTAGGTAGCCTTAACTACATGTCCAATAGCGTTTACCTTGCAGCAGTTGAAGGACACACGATTAAATCTGCTATTGCCCTTGGCGTTTTAGAGGCAATGAAGACCAAGCATAAAAAAGTTGCTGTTTTCAGAGCGGTCACCAGAGATGCAACCAGCGAGGACTATGTGCTTCGTTTGCTGATTGCCAATTCCAACACCGAATTGCAATATGAGGATTGCATAGGGGTGGCATATAAAGATGTTCACTCATCGCCTGAAAGAGCACTTAGGACAATACTTTCTCGTTTCAAGCAATTACAGCAGCAAGTTGATGCGGTGTTGGTGATTGGCTCCGATTACAACGATGTCGTAGGTCCAACCGAGCTGAATTTCAACGCTCGAATCGCGACCAACATTGGCCTACCGGTGATGCTGGTGGTGAATGGTTTGAAACCCTATGAAACAAGTGAGCATCTAGGCCAGGGTCAGTTCAGAGACCTTGCCCAGATTCAACAGATTATTGATCTCTCAGCCGAAGAATTTGAATCCGAGTTTTCTGAAATTGCCTCAGTTGTAATCAATCGCATGGACCCATTGCTGGTAACTCAGGTTGACAAACTTAGAACCCCAGATCAGGTCCCGGTTTGGGGGGTCAGCGAAGATAAGTTCTTGGTTGCACCAAGGATGAAAACGGTTATGGAAAACCTTGGTGGGCAGCTACTTTTCGGCGACCCTAAAAGATTGCAGAACCTTGCAACCGACGTGGTGATAGCCAGCATGAATGGGGTTAATGTTTTGTCTCGATTGAGAGATGATGCCATTGTTGTCACTCCAGCTGACCGCACTGACACTCTATTGACGCTAATCACCGCTGATAGTGCTGAGAATTTTCCGAAACTTGCAGGCATTGTTCTAAACGGAGGTTTTGATCTTCCCGAGCAATTCATAAGTTTGATTCAGGGCCTGAACCCCACAGTCCCAGTCATTACAGTTGATCTTGGGACCTTCGATACAACCATGCGGGTTACTAAAACCAGGGGAAAAATTTCACGCGGGGATGAGCAGAAGCTAACTCACGCGAAGAAGCTTTTTAGCGAGCATGTTCCAACCGAAGAAGTTCTGAGTTCCATTGAGTCTGTAAATCCTGGGGTAATCACCCCACTTCTGTTTGAACACAGTTTGATGACGCAAGCGGCCAAGAATCAAAAAACAATTGTGCTGCCAGAAGGCGAGGATCACAGAGTGTTGCAGGCAGCAGGCGAGATTTTGGCAAATGCAACTGCCAAGTTGATTATTTTGGGTAACCCAGAAAAGATCAGGGCAGATGCGGTCAAACTGGGGATCAACCTAGATGGTGCTGATCTGGTGGATATTGAACAAAGTCCACATTTCGAAACAGCGGCTCAGGAGTATTTCAAACTTAGAGCCCATAAGGGAATCACCATTGAGCAGGCCAGGGAAACCGTCAAAGACGTTTCTTATTTCGGAACCATGCTGGTTCACCTCGGTGTTGCTGATGGAATGGTTAGCGGTGCCAGCCATACCACCGCGCATACGATCAGGCCAAGTTTTGAAATTATCAAAACTAAACCAAGCGTTTCCAGTGTTTCCAGTGTGTTCTTGATGGCACTCAGAGACCGAGTGTTGGTTTATGGGGATTGCGCGGTAATTCCAGAGCCAACCGTTGAACAGCTGGCAGACATCGCAATATCATCAGCAGAGACAGCCCAGGCATTCGACATTGATCCACAAATTGCGATGCTGAGTTATTCAACCGGAACCAGCGGTTCCGGTGCTGAGGTGGAAAGAGTGAGACAAGCGACAGAATTGGCGAGATCGAGAAGACCAGAGCTTCGAATCGAAGGTCCAATTCAATATGATGCTGCGGTGGATGCGGCGGTGGCAAGCAAAAAACTTCCAGAATCACTGGTAGCTGGAAATGCGACAGTGTTTGTTTTTCCAGATCTGAATACTGGAAATAACACCTATAAAGCGGTGCAGCGAACTGCGGGAGCGGTTGCAATTGGCCCGGTTTTGCAAGGATTGAATAAACCTGTGAATGACTTATCAAGAGGTGCACTGGTTGGGGACATTGTCAACACCATAGCCATCACCGCAATTCAGGCAGGAACTGAATGAGTAGCGCACTAGTCATTAACTCAGGATCCTCATCAATCAAATATCAACTTTTTGATGATGATGACAATCAGTTGTTGGCAGGCGTTATAGAAAGGGTTGATAACCATAACGAGGCAATCAAGCAACTTTTAGAGACCATGAAAGCCAAAAAGTCTTTCATTGAGCCAGACGTAATTGGTCACAGAGTTGTCCACGGGGGAGAGCGGTTTTCAAAGCCAAGCCTGATAACCAAAGAGGTGCTTGAAGAGATTACTAATCTGATCCCGCTTGCCCCTTTGCATAACCCAGGCAACATAGCCGGCATTGAAGCCTGCCTGCAAGCATTTCCCAAAACACCCCAGGTTGCAGTTTTTGACACCGCGTTTCATCAGACCATGCCTGCATCGAGTTATCGCTACCCGATAAACGAAGCCATTGCTGAGCAATACGGGATAAGGAAATACGGGTTTCATGGAACCAGCTTTAGTTTTGTCACTGAGAAAACTGCTGAATTCCTTGGCAAGAATAAAGATGAAATCAATTTAGTGATTTTGCATTTGGGCAACGGAGCCAGTGCTTGTGCGGTGAAAAATGGAGAGAGTTTTGACACCTCAATGGGCCTCAGTCCATTGGCTGGATTGGTGATGGGGACAAGGTCTGGGGATATTGACCCAGCGGTTGTTTTTTATCTAAACCGCGAGGCTGGGATGGAAATCTCTGAGATCGATAATTTGCTCAACAGCGAGTCTGGTCTCAGGGGCATGGCTGGCAACTCAGACATGAGAGATGTAATGGAAGCATCGCTAAATGACCGAAAGGCATCCGAGGCGTTGGAGGTTTATAGGCATCGAATCGTTTTCTATCTCTCCGGTTTTGCGGGTCTGTTAGGTGAGGTGGATGCCGTTGTCTTGACTGCGGGCATCGGGGAAAATTCAAAACAATTCAGAGAGTTTTTGTTCGAAGACAATCCGTTAGGAATTGATTTAGATAAGAGGCTCAACGATAGCTCCAATGCTGAAGCTCGAACCATAAGCTCTGAGACCAGCAAGATTCCACTATTGGTTGTTCCCACAAATGAGGAGCTGGAGATTGCCAGGCAATCAAGAATGGCGAGTTTTTAGAAAAGTAGAATGGTCGGTATGAAGACTTCCTCACCAGCTGGACTATTCCGAATTGTTGCTACCGCTGAGGCCATTACCTGGGCACTGCTTATCTCCTCATTGATTGCCAGGGCAATTGATTCATCCCTGGCTGGGCTGGTGAGCATCTCGGGAGCCATGCATGGTTTTACCTTTCTCAGTTACGGAGCGATGGCACTGGTAGTTGCAATCAATCAGCGTTGGCCGATTCCAAGAGCGGGTTTTGGGGTTTTTTTGGCGATAGTTCCGTTTGCAACCATTCCGTTTGAATCTTGGCTCAGAAAACGGGATCAACTTGAGGGACCATGGAGAAAAGAAATCTCTGATAACCCCAGGGACAAAACTTTGATCGATCGAATGTTTCGCTGGGCAATTAGTCACCCGATTTTGATGCTTGTTGCCGTGCTATTGGTAATCATTATTGTTTTCAATGTTTTGCTCATTTTGGGGCCTCCAACCACTTGGTTTGGCTAGCCCCTAATTCCCACGTGGTTACTGTGCTTTAGAACATTTTTATGAGGCAGGGTAAATGTTTTCTTAATACCGACTGACAGCTTTGGCTACACTCAGGCGAGTGTCATAAACCCTTGTTAGAGTTGGTGCTAATCAGCATTACGAAAGGTTTTTTATGTCTGAACAAGATTCCTGCCCAGTTGCTCACGGAGCACACACAGCCGTTGGAGAAAGCGCCACAGAGTGGTGGCC
>CAJXMQ010000040.1 GCA_913056225.1 uncultured Micrococcales bacterium
AGATTTGGCATTTGGGGCGGGCTTAGCGAGCGGGAGCGCAGAAAACTCAAGCGTCGCGCATAGTATAAATTTATGTCGCTATCAGTAACCGCCTTAGTAATTGGCGGCAACCCTGATTACCTAGAAGAAACCATATTTGGCATTCAAAGCCAGTCCCGTTCATTGGATAAAGTTCTAGTCGGCTGCACCTCTGAAACCGAGCGTGAAATTGCTAAGAGGCACGATCTTCCACATATAGACATAGATGGAAATTTCCAGAAAAAACTAACCACCTTGGTCTCCGCTGTTGAAGAACCTGATTGGTTTTGGGTCTTGTTTTCAGACAGTTGCCCCGATCCCGATGCACTTCATCACCTCGCTCTTACTGCAGAAACATCTCCTTCAGCTTCGGTCATTGCTCCCAAGCTAGTTCAGTGGCAAAACCCAAAGACCTTCAGAAGTTTTGGCAACACTCTTACCCCTTTCGGTGAAAGCTTCGCCCTGGTGGATTCAGAGATGGATCAGGGGCAGCACGATCTCAAGAGAGATGTTTTGGCAGCTGATTTTGCGGGCAGCCTTCTGAAAGCAGAGTCAATTGGAGATCTGCCAAATGCGGCAACTCCCATGAGTGCTAGCTCAACGCTGTTTGGAATCAAGCAATGGGTTCAGGGCCATCGGGTTTTATTAGAGGCAAAATCCATAGTCAGGCTTGGTCCAGAGCATGGGATTGACGGCTCGAGTAATTTGCTGGGCGCATATTTTGCAAAGCGATATGCGGATTATCACCTTGCTCTGATTAGCTCTCCGATTTTCTGGAGCTTCTTTATGTGGTTGCTTCTTCCATTGGTTTCCATAATCAGATCAATTTGGCTGGTTGGGTCTCGCAGGGTTCGTTATTTCTTTGCCGAATTGAGTGCTGGGTTTGCTGCCTTTTTCTCACTTCCCGCTCACCTGAGTGGCTATTCCGAACTGAGGAAACTTGGAAAGCTCAAGTCAATTTCTTCTTTGCGGGTTGGCTTTTCAGAGATTAGAGACAGAAGCCGGCGAAGGTTTAGTGAGCTTCCCCCTGTGGCTTATAAGCCCGGATTGCTCAGTGGTCCTTGGGCTTGGTTGATGCCCTTGGCTCTCGTGGCAAATTACCGACTAGTTCCTTCTAATGAAGTTGTCTTGGGAGGCAACTTTTTACCCCTGAACGCAAACTGGGCGGAGCTGCTGGCGAGCTCTTGGCTTATGGTGGACGGATTTCCAATCAACCCAGTCCTTTTCCCGCTCAGTTTTATTTCGGCTTTTAGTTTTTGGGCGCCGTCAGTGGCCCTCGGTTGGTTTGTTTTTCTAGCACCCGCACTCGCGTTTGCAGGTGTTTGGCTGGCTCTGTCTAAGCTCACCGAGAAGAAATTACTCATAAGCTCTCTAAGTCTTGCTTATGCAATTGGGCCCCTTTATTCATTCCAGCTGTTAGAGCCAGATGTTGGGTTATTGATTAGCTTCGTTGGACTGGGCTGGCTAATCCACGGGCTGATCATGGTAATCCAATCCTCCGTCAGTTCCCGGGCCTGGCGATGGATGGCATGGTCTGGCTTTGTGTTAGCAATGGTTGGAGCGGCATCCCCGATGTTGATTCCTGTCTTGCTGGTATCAATTTTTGCTTTGTCGGTATTCAATCTGAAACGAATTGGTTTTTTGGTATTTGCGCCAATCCCTTTGCTGGTTGTTGTCTGGCCATCGATTTTGTATTGGATAACAAACCCGTTGACAATATTTGCACCTCAAGGCGGACTATTTGAATATTCAAATGATTGGCAATTCCAGCCGTTTTTGATCTCGATGCTGGCACTGTTGCTCCTTGCCTTGACGGTGTTTGTGCTTCAGCCAAGGGTGTTCGACTTAGTGTTGCTAGTTGCCTCATCGTTCTCAGTGCTTGCCTTTGCCGTGATTGAGCACCTTCAGTTCAAATTCACCGAGAGCGTTTCCCAGGTGAGTGCTAACGGTCAAATCTTTCTGGCTCTGGGTTTTATTGCTGTTGCAGTGGTGGTCGTGAGAAACCAAAACCAAGTATTGGAAATTGTGGCGATTATTGCGGCAGTTTCTCTGGCAGTTGTTGGCCTGGTTTGGCAGACAGGTTCTGCGCCTGGTTACCAGTGGGATGAGTATCGCCAGGTACCTGCCATCGTTGAGGTTGAATCTCAGAGATTTGAGCTGAACAGTTTGATTATTTCCGAATCAGGGGACGAGGTTTACCTCAGAGCTGGCAACGGTGAAAACCTAGGAGAGCAGTCAAACCTCAAATCGCTGCTTGCTGAGAGTGATTCAGATCGCGAAAACTCCCTGTCGCAACTAACCGCCTCTCTGATCGCAAGTAATTCTGAGGGTGTTCAGGAGCTTATGCAGGAGTGGAATATTGCCTTTGTGGAACTAGCGGGTGAAAATCCAAATTTATCCTCGCAACTGTCTCGAATCCCCGAACTCACATATGCCGGGCAAACAATAAGTGGCGGTCTCTGGAGAGCTGATCAGACAAGTCTGCGGGAGAGGCGGATAAGCCTCAGGTTAGAGCAGCTGATTCCCATTTCAGTTTTACTTGCATCTCTTGTCATTGCGATTCCAACCCCAGGCTCCATTCGGGGTAGATCAAGACTCAGGGGGCAACAGTGAAGTGGGCTTTGAGGGTTATTGGGCTGGTATCGGTCATGGTGCTTCCGGCCGCTTTTTTCATCCCCTTCAAACCCGTGGTGACCGAGGCTCAAATACCAACCCCAGTTGAAGTTAGCGTCCCGGCGAGAGCTCTTGAAGTCGTTTGTCCTGGAGCCCTAGTCGAACTGGGCGGAGAAGATGGAACAGAGATTGATAGTTTGGAAAACATTGGAGACGCAGATTTTTTCTTAGTTGAGCAGTCTGTGCCAACACCATTTAGGGCCGATCAGCCGGCTAGCTTTACTGCCGAGACTGATGTTCAGCTCAGCTCTGAGCTGAGTGGTTACATGTGGCAATCAGTCGAGCGAAACAGAATTATTGGAACTGTAAGCGTTAGTTGCAAAAAACCTGTTACCGAGGCTTGGATGATTGCCCCGGGAACGGAGCTTGGCAAGGAGAGCTTGCTAGTTATTCATAACCCAGATGTGTTGTCAACAATTTTGGAACTTGGCTTTTATACCGATCAAGCACTTCCAAGCGATTCCGTCTCGCTGGCCCCTGGTGAGACCAAGGTTCTAAACCTCGCTCGATATGCTCCAGGCGAATCTGTTGTTGGCCTGAGCCTGAAAAGCCAAGGGGGAAGGTTTGCGGCTTGGGTGCAATCAAAGACCAACTCTGGAACCACCCCTACTGGAGCAGATTTAGTAGCACACAATCAATTGCAACTGAATCCGAGTATGTTGATCACAGTCCAAGATGATGAGCTTCCCGAGCAGGATAGGTTGCCGGAAATGTTCATTTTGTCTACCCAAGAAGCTAACGCAACTATTTCGATTGGCTCGTTGGAGCAGGGCTTTGGAGATGTGATTCGTGCTGGTTTGCAGGTTGGCGTGAATCAATTACAGCTTCCTGACCTAGAGCCGGGTAGTTACCGAGTGTCAGTTGAATCCGAGGCTGAAGTGCTTTTGAGTTCGAAAACCACAAACCCGCTGATTGCGGATTATTTCACCTCCATGGCAGAGCCAAGTTATGACTCAGAGTTGACCATGGTTGCAACAATAAATGGGGTAATTGAGATTGCTTCGTCCAATCAATCCTTAGCTACTCTGCAAATAACTCGAGATGGCAGCCTAGTGAATGGGCAAATTGGTGACCTAAGTGGTCAATCCAGATTGACAGCGGATGTCGAGGTTGGGGATCTAATTGAAATTGGTGGGCAAGACCTGCTGGTCAGGATTTCTAACCCACGGACAGAGTATTTACCGGCGGATAATTCCAACATTGGCTCAGACCTGAAAATCACCGTTCGTTAGTCGTTATCCAATAACTCCCAAGGATCTTTGTCTACTAATTCGGCTATTGCCTGCAACACAATTTGCTCGATGTGGGTGCGTTTATCTCGAGTGTTTTTGAGATCAAGACGCTCCACTGGTAGCCGGTAAAACGTAATAGTTTGCTCGCTCGGCCAAATTCGATAGCGAGGAAGGTTTTTAGAAAGCCCACTCGGCATATCTGCAATTTCCCATTCCAGACCATGTAGCTCTTCGGGCCAATTTTGAACCAGAAATTCACAAGCGGCATCAACTACGCTTTTGAAAAAATCGCCCTTGTCGCTTTGATTGACTCGCCAAGACCCCCGGATTCCCCGGCCCCGCCTGTCTCTGTCAATGCCAGCCACGAAAGTCATTGTATTCTTATCCCGCCGAGCCTTTGGAGATAAATGTCAATCTTGGATGAAGTAGTAAAGACTTACGACCTTCGAGGGTTGGTGGGGTCCCAGCTAACGGATGACATCATGGTTGCCCTGGGCAGTGCTTTTGCTGAATTTGTTTCAGATGATGAGGTGATCATTGGTCACGACATGAGACCATCTTCTCCGCAATTTGCAGAGTCTTTTGCCACCGGGGTGAACGCCTTCGGAAAAAAAGTTAGATTGCTCGGTCTTTGTTCCACAGACCAGACCTATTTCGCTTCTGGAAGCTTAAACCTGCCAGCGGTTATGTTTACCGCCAGTCACAACCCAGCCAGCTACAACGGGATTAAGTTTTCAAAAGCAGGAGCTCAAGGGATTAGCTTCGATACCGGCTTATCTGAGATCAAGACTCTCGCGGAGAAGTATTTGAAATCCCCGCTCCAGCCAAAGCAGTCAAACGTCACCGACTATGACAGCTTGGAAGATTACGCAAAGTATTTGAATAATTTGGTGAAAATTGGAAAAAACCAACTGAAGGTAGTAGTTGATGCAGCCAATGGCATGGGCGGTCACACTGTCCCTGCGGTGTTGGCAGACTTAGATTTGGTACCAATGTTTTTTGAACTTGACGGCACCTTCCCAAACCACGAAGCCAATCCATTGGATGCCAAAAACCTTGTTGATTTGCAAGCAAAGGTTAGAGAAACAAATGCAGATCTCGGCATCGCGTTTGATGGAGACGCTGATAGATGCTTCATAGTCGACGAAAACTCCCAGCCCGTAAACCCTTCCGCTATTGCAAGCATTGTGGCAAAAAGGGAAGTTGAGAGAGTGGGAGGTAATCCCTACGTTTTACATAACCTTTTGACAAGCAAATTTTTCTCTGAGTATCTGCAGAAGATTGGCGCAAGGACAATTAAGACCAAGGTCGGTCACTCGTTGATCAAGGATGAGATGAGGAAAACCGATGCGGTTTTCGGAGGCGAGCATTCAGCCCATTATTATTTCCGAGATTTCTGGGGAGCGGACAACGGAATGCTTGCCGCGATGCATGTGCTGGCAGAGCTTGCTGAGACTGGAAAAACCATGAGCGAATTGGCCTCTGATCTAAATCCCTATTTCATGTCGGGGGAGATAAACAGTGAAGTTGATGACGTTAGGTCTACCACTGAGAGAGTTATCAATGGTTTTCCCGAAGCACAGATAGAGAGGCTAGACGGCGTTACTTTGGAGGTCTCGGGCGAGGACTGGTGGTGGTTGAATCTAAGGCCAAGCAACACAGAACCGCTGCTGAGACTGAACGTTGAGGCAGTCAACGAACAGACCATGAAAAAAATTCGAGACGAAGCTTTGTCGATTATCAGAGGCGAATTGGGCAATAATTAGACCGTGATGAAAATCCTTGTGGTTGATGATGACAATGCTCTTCGGGAGATGGTCGGCATTGTTTTAGATAATGCCGGTTACCAGTCAGTGTTTTGCCCTGATGGCGCTCAGGCGATGGTGGTATTCGAAGAAGAGAATCCCGATCTGGTTTTATTGGACGTGATGCTTCCGGGTGAAGATGGCGTCAGTGTTTGTAAAAAAATCAGAGCGGTTTCTGGAATCCCAATCATCATGCTCACAGCCCGCGGAGAAACAGAGGATGTAGTAAACGGCCTAGAAGCTGGTGCGGATGACTATATTGTGAAACCTTTCCAACCCAACGAACTAACAGCCAGGGTAAAGGCGAGGCTTAGACCAATTTCAGGTTCCGAGACCAGTGTGATTACAGTCGGGCCACTGGTTCTGGATGTTCAAGGTCACGAAGTCAAACGAGGGGAGCAGGTAATTTCGCTAACTCCTCTGGAATTCAAGCTTTTATACACATTGGCCAGCAAACCAAATCTGGTGTTTAGTCGTGAGATGCTTCTGGATCAGGTTTGGGAATATGACTATAAAGCAGACACCAGGCTTGTTAATGTTCACGTGCAAAGACTGCGTGCCAAGGTTGAAGATGACCCTGACAATCCAAAAATTGTTACCACTGTCCGTGGCATTGGTTATCGCGCAGGGTCTGGGTAGGGGTTAATCATCTTTCGGCTATTGAGAAGGTCGCTGCAGGCCCGGGCCGTAACAATGACGGTTTTACTGAGTGCCATCGCGACTTTTACACTCGGCGGATTCATGAGCTACACACTGGCTGATGGTCTATATGAATCTCGGCTTGAGACGGCTTTGGAAGACACCTCCAGTGCTGTGAACACAGTAAACAGAACCCTTAGCGGGGCCGCGGTTAGCGATGAAACGACCCTGCAGACGCTTTTGAACTCTCTGGTTCCAACCTTGGAGGAGGCCGGTTCAAGAAAAGTAGCGCTCCTCAGGTCTCCAGGTCAGCCCCAATTACAGCTTCTACAATCACCCGTGAGTGCAGATCTAGATTTTCAGCTAATTCCGGATGAACTCAGGGATGCGGTGCGCCAGGGCGGCAATCAGCTCAGCTATCAAGCCGTTGAATTAAGCTCTGATCAGTCCACATCACCGGGCTTAATTGTTGGTGCTCCCGTCGATGTCCCTCTTGCTGGTCAATTTGAGCTCTATCTGGTTTTTGATTTTTTTGAATCGCAGTTGACTTTGGATTACGTGCAGCAGGTGCTCACCATCGGTGGGTTGATTTTGCTGGCGATCATCGGTGTGGTCTCATATTTCGTCACCCGCAGGCTGGTTAAGCCAGTTTTGAAAGCCGTGGAGGTGAGTGAAGAGTTTGCCAAGGGCGACCTTGACAGAAGGGTAAGCGAAAAAGGCGAAGATGCGGTTAGCACCCTGGCCAGGTCTTTGAACCGAATGGCAAGAAGTTTGCAGCAACAGATTGATCAGCTGGATCAACTTTCAAAAATGCAACAACGTTTCGTAAGTGACGTTAGCCATGAGCTCAGAACTCCAATGACCACCATCAAATTAGCCGGTGAGGTGATTTTTGCCAAAAGGGACGACTTGGACCCGTCTTTGAGACGCTCGGCGGAATTACTACATGACCAGATTTCTAGGTTTGAGCAACTTCTAGCAGACCTGTTAGAAATATCGCGCTATGACGCCAAGGCGGTAACACCTGATATTGAGAGCGCCGACCTAAACGGAATTGTTGGAAGAGCGATTGCCTCAATTGAGCCACTCGCCATGAATAAAGAGACTGAAATTCAAATTGACATACCTTCGGGTTCTGTTGATGTTGAGCTTGACCCAAATCGAATAGAGAGACTGCTCAGAAACTTGTTAGCCAATGCCGTTGAGCACGGACTGGGCAAGCCGGTGCGGATCTCTGTTGCCACCGACGGGCATGCTTCGGCTGTAACTGTTTCAGATCAGGGCGATGGCATGGATCAGGAACAAATGGATCGGGTTTTTGACAGGTTTTGGAGGGCGGATCCTGCGAGGCAACGAAGTGTAGGCGGAACAGGGTTAGGTCTGGCCATCGCCATGGAGGATGCACTTCTGCACAATGGTTGGCTGGAGGTTGCCTCCGAGAAAAACAAGGGGACAACATTTAGGCTCACTCTGCCGGTGAAAACCGGCTATCGACTGACCGATTCACCATTGCCCATGCAATCAACGGAGGAGCTAGCGTGAAAAAGATAGCTTTATTGTTGGTTCTAGTAATCTCCGGCTGTGCCCAGCTACCCAGTTCGGGCCCAGTTGCAAGCGGGCCGGTAATTGATGTTGGCGGAAATGAAGACTTTGCTTTCTATTCTCCATCCGGTCCTCAGCTTGATGACAACCAAACGGATATTGTTTCTGGCTTCATCAATGCCCATATCGGTCCTCAAAATGATTATGCGATAGCTAGAGAGTTCTTAACCGAGGACTTTGCAGCTGCGTGGAACCCTCAGGAGGAGGTGTTGATTCGTTCATCAACTCCAACTTACGAGCAGATTGGCGGGTCCAGACAACAGGTGACCGTTAGGACGCTGGCCACCGTTGATCAGTTTGGTGAATATCAGGCCCTAGAGGGTGTTGAGCCCAGAACCTTGTTTTTCAATCTTGTTCAGGAACAGGGTCAATGGAGAATTGACTCGGCACCGAACCTGACTGTCGTCAGCTCACCAGTCTTTGCTGTTGTGTTTCAAAGCTACCCAATCTATTTCTTTGACCGCGGTTATCGCTATCTTGT
>CAJXMQ010000041.1 GCA_913056225.1 uncultured Micrococcales bacterium
TGGATGCAAAATCAATGCCATAGAAACATGGCCATTCAATCGGAGGTGAAGAAATCCGAACATGCACCTCGCTTGCACCTGCTTCTTTCAACATCTTCACCAAAGCTCGTTGGGTATTGCCTCGAACAATTGAGTCATCAACAACCACCAGTCGCTTACCCTTGATTGTTTCTCGCAAAGGATTCAGCTTCAGCCTGATTCCCAGTTGCCTCAAAGTGTCAGAGGGTTGGATAAAGGTTCTGCCGACGTAGCTGTTTTTCACCAAACCATGCCCAAACGGAATCCCTGATTGCTCGCTGTAACCAATTGCCGCAGGAGTTCCACTCTCTGGAGTTGGAATCACCAAGTCAGCGTCAATTGGATGCTCCCGAGCCAAGGTTCTGCCCATTTCAACTCTTGCCTCATAAACAACCCGGCCATTGATTGTTGTGTCTGGCCTTGCTAGGTAGACATACTCAAAAACACATCCAGCTGGTTTTTTCTCTGCAAACTGAAATGAGCGCAATCCGTTTTCATCGATTGCAATAAATTCTCCAGGCTCTACCTCGCGAACAAAGCTTGCACCAATGATGTCCAGAGCTGCACTCTCGCTGGCGACCACCCAACCTCTATTCAGCCTTCCCAAAACTAAAGGTCTGACACCTTGAGCATCACGTGCTGCATACAGTGTGTTCTCATCCATGAACACAAAGCAGAACGCACCCTTCACCTGAGGCAAAATCTCCATCACGGTTTGTTCCAAGCTACTGTCTGGGTTTCCGGTCAGAAGTGCTGTTAGCACTGCGGTGTCAGTGGTTGTTCCACCTCTGAGGTCACCGGCATGCTCTGGATAGCGAGTTTCCAATAGCTCGAGTAATTCTTGGGTGTTGGTTAGGTTTCCGTTGTGACCGAGGGCTACCGTTCCGAAAGCGGTTTTTCCCATGGTTGGCTGCGCATTGCGCCAAGCCGAGGATCCGGTTGTTGAATAACGGCAGTGGCCAACTGCGATATGACCGTGCAGAGATTCGAGGGTAGCTTCGTCAAAGACTTGGCTGACTAGCCCCATGTCTTTATAGGCAAGCATTTTCTTGCCGTCACTTGTGGCAATTCCTGCAGACTCTTGACCTCTGTGCTGAATTGCGTAAAGACCAAAGAAAGCTAGTTTGGCGACTTCCTCACCAGGTGCCCAGACTCCAAAGACACCACATTCATCCTGTGGGGATTTTTCCCCAGGAAATGTTTCGTGGGTGAGTTTTCCGTCGCCTCGCATCACTCCCCACTCTTTTTTTCGTCAGCGTCAGTTTCTTCACTGCGGCTGGCGATAGCCTGTTTCGATTTTCTCAAAGTCAGCCAATCAAGCAAAATTGCCAGAACCACACCAATTGCTGCACCGGTTCCACCGACATAAACAATGAATAAACCGAGAGCATTTTCCTCATTCACCCCAGCAGCTGGAGCCAAGAGATAAAGACCAACCCCCAAAATCACACCGAGAATCGCTCCGGTGATTCCAAACGGAAGAAGCTTCGGTGCGCGCCTGATGTTTACTGGTTCTTCCATGGCTCAATTATTTCGCAGAATCTTCTGAATCACTAATCTTTAGCGGAAACAGTTCAGAAACCAGCTCCGCTCGATTTCCACTGGCACTGATCAATCCACTGGCATAAAGCTCTTGCCAGCTCAGATCCCCTGACACCAAAGCTAAGAAGCTCTCTGGTTTCATCTCCACCACATTGGCAGGTGTTCCCCTTCTATGGTCGGGACCAGCAATGCACTGGGTTGCCCCAAAGGGCGGGATTCTTAGCTCCACGCTATTGCCCGGATTGGTCTGAGCAATCTCCTCCAGCGCATACCGAACAGCAAGGGCGATCGCCTCAGGATTTCCATCAAGGTATTCATTGATGGCATTGATGCCATCTTCAGGTTTGATTTTTCTTTTCGCCAATGCCATCTCCCGCTCAGTTTCAGACTACCGCCGCAGCTTGGCTAGACTTCTTGCCATGCGCATATTGGTTTTGGGAAGTGGTGCGAGAGAGCACGCAATTGTGAAATCTCTAATCCGAACGGGAACCGAACCAGAGGACATTGTTTGTGCACCTGGAAACCCTTGGATTGCCAACGAGGTTGAGTGTCGAACCGACATTGACATCATGGATGAACTCGATGTCAGTCGAATCGCCATCAGCGAGCGCATCGGACTTGCAATCATCGGCCCCGAGGCACCTTTGGTTGCTGGCATGGCAGATGTTCTAAGACAACAGGGAATCAATGTTTTTGGACCATCGAAGCAAGCTGCCGAATTAGAGGGAAGCAAAAACTTTGCCAAAGAGGTGATGAAGTCAGCCGGTGTTCCAACAGCGGGAAGTGCTCTTTGTCACACATTGGAAGAACTTGACCAGGCCATGAATCAATTTGGTGCTCCTTATGTGATCAAGGCAGATGGTTTGGCTGCTGGCAAAGGGGTGCTGGTCACTGAAGATCGCGAAAAAGCCATCGAGCATGCACGGATTTATATCAACGAAGGAGTCTTGGTTGAGGAGTTTCTGGAGGGTGAAGAGGTAAGCCTGTTTTTCCTCTCCGATGGAAAAAACGTTTTGCCTCTGTCCCCAGCACAGGACTTTAAGCGAGCCTATGACAACGATGAAGGACCAAACACCGGTGGCATGGGTGCATACAGTCCCGTCCCCTGGCTCCCAGAGAACTTTGTTGATGAAGTTCAGGAGAACATTGCCCAGCCTGTTGTGACCACCATGCGTGAGATGGACATTGACTTTGTTGGTCTTTTGTATTGCGGGCTAATTGTCACCAAAGAGGGCACCAAGGTCATTGAATTCAATGTTCGGTTTGGAGACCCGGAAACCCAAGCAGTTCTAAGAAGGTTGAAATCAGACCTTGCAGATCTGTTGCTCCGCGCCTGCACCGGAAGACTCAATCATGGCCCCAAGCCAGATTTCAGCTTCCATGCAACAGTGACCGTTGTTTTGGCAAGTGAGGGCTACCCAGTATCAACAGCCGAGGTAAGAGAAGTCACAGGAATTGAGAAAGCTGATGCAATGGAAAGCATCGAGGTTTGCAAGGGCGGTGAAACCGGCAGGGTGCTTAGTGTTGTTGGTCACGGTGATGACATCAAAAAAGCAAGAACTAGGGCCTACCTCGGTCTAGAGCAGATTCAACTCGAGGGCAGTTTTTATAGAAAAGACATTGCCGAGAAAGTCCAGTAATGAGCTGGGAACATTTCTATTCGGGAAAAGTCCGAGAGCTTTATAAAAACCCAGAACTTCCAGACCACATCCTGATGGTGGCAACAGATCGAGTCAGTGCCTTTGATCACATCCTTGAACCCGAGATTCCAGGCAAAGGAATAGAGCTCACAAAAATAACCAACTGGTGGCTAAAAAAACTAGATGTTCCCAATCAACTGACTGATCTAGAAATCCCAGAGAAGTATGAAGACAGAGCAATCATCGCCAAAAAGCTCAAGATGTTCCCAATCGAGTGTGTGGTTAGGGGTTATCTGGCGGGAAGTGGTTTCAAGGAATACCAGCAAACAGGCTCAATCAGTGGTGTTGAGATTCCAGCGGGGCTTTCCCTGGGAGATAAATTGCCAGAGCCCATCTACACCCCGGCCTTCAAAGCTGAACAGGGGGATTCTGATTACAACATCAGCTTTCAAGAAACCATTGAGCTCATCGGTGAGGAACACGCCCAGGCTCTCAAGGATCTCTCTTTGTCGATTTTCAAAAAAGCCTCAGAGCTAGCCGACAAAGCTGGGTTGATAATTGCTGATACAAAGTTTGAATTTGGCCTGGATGGCGATGAAATCACCCTTGCCGATGAGGTGCTAACTCCTGACAGCTCCCGCTATTGGGATAAGCAGGCCTGGCTGGCAGGAGAGCGTGAACAGAGCTTTGATAAGCAAATAATCCGCAACTGGTTGGATGCAAACTGGGATCGAAAAAATAATCCCCCCACTCTTGAAAAACACATCGTGAAATTGACCTCTGATAAGTATTCTGAGCTTAGGCAGAGACTAGAAAGAGTTGACTGATGTATCCAAAGGATTACCTCTATAACAAAAACCACGTATGGGTTGATAACTCCGAGGAATTCGTCATTGTTGGCATCACCAGTTATGCAAGCGATGAGCTCGAAGACATTGGAAAAATCGAACTTCCGGATGAGGGAGATGAAATTGAAATTGGCGACCCACTGATTGCGGATGCCCTTGATTTTTACTCACCCGTGGCCGGTGAGGTTGTTGAAGTGAACCCAGTCGCCATGTTCAACACAGAATTGATTATTGAAGACCCTCACGGCGAGGGTTGGCTTCTCAAAATCCAGGTAACAGAGACTGATCCAAAGCTTATGGACCAGCAGGCCTATTTGGACATGATTGGTGATTTGGAATAAACAAAGGCCATTAATTATTGAGGGCTCTAGAGGGAGCCCCAATGACTATCATCGAAAAAGCCAATAAACAGTTCGAAACTCTCGACCAGCAGGTCATTAAATACATGTCCAAGCTTGGTCTGCCGATTCTTAGATACTCACTTGCGGTTGTATTCATTTGGTTCGGAGGATTGAAAGTCTTGGGGCTTTCCCCCGCTTATGACCTAGTGGCTGCCACCGTTTACTGGCTAACACCAGAAATCATTGTTCCGCTTCTAGGACTGTGGGAGGTTCTAATCGGTGTTGCATTGCTGTTTAGGCCACTGATCAGAGTTGGTCTTTTGTTGCTCGCAGGTCAGATGCCGGGAACTTTTTTGCCAATTGTCCTGCTTCCAGACGTTGTTTTCACGGCCTTTCCAATTGGGCTCACCATTGAGGGACAATACATCTTCAAAAACTTGGTGATTATCGGTGCTGCTTTGGTTGTTGGATCAACGGTGAATGCAAAGGCTAAAGCTTCTTCAAATGCTTCTGAATAATCACTGAGGCTTCTTCAAGAGTCAATTTATCGGTTGCTATATCGAGGGTTAGGTTGAAACCCGTCTCATCATCCATTGTGTGAGAGAAGCCATTGATCCATAAAAAAGACACCATCATCACCCAGGATGTTCGTTTGTTTCCATCCACTAACGCATGGTTTTTGATAATGGATTGCATCATCGCAGCCACTTTCAATGAAAGTTCTGGATAAGCGTCTTCGCCAAACAGACTCGTTTGGGGTCTAGCAAGAGCAGACTCTAAAAGACCGATGTCTTTGACATAAAAGCCCAGTCTCTTAATTTGGTACAGGGCGTCTTCAATTGTTAGATACTCGGTCACGCGTCAGCCAGACGTTGCATCAGTTTCTTGTCGTGTGAAAGCACAAACTCCAGTGCATCGTCCAATTCTGCTCGACGTTTTGATTTCATGTCGTAAGACTCAATCATTACCTCGATGGCTTTTTGCTTTGAGCAGCCAAGTTCAGAAGCGATTCCGCTCAGTTTTTGCTCTAGTTCTTCATTTAATCTCAGTGTCATGGCCATGAGACTAATGGTATCAGTTAGCCACCATCAATCCCCAGTTCGGCTGATAGAACAACTCGGCTTTTTTTGACATGTGGATAACTTTTGTTGGTGGGGTGAACCCCTAGAGAAGCATTCTTTCCGCATTCTCAAGCTGCTCGCTCATGTATTCATCTGGGCCGAAGCCTGGAACAACCTCTCTTAGGCCAGCAATCATCTCAGCTGATTTTGGAGATGGTTTCAAAGGTCCCCTAAGTTCAATCGCTCTTGCTGCAACCACTAGCTCTATTGCTATTACTCGGCGTAAGTTTGAAATTACCTTCAACAGCTTTCTCGCAGCATGCCAACCCATTGAAACGTGATCCTCCTGCATTGCAGATGAGGGAATTGAATCCACGCTTGCCGGCACTGACAACCTCTTGTTTTCACTAACAAGCGACGCCTGGGTGTATTGGGCAATCATCATGCCTGAATCAACCCCTGGATCAAACGCTAGAAAACCGGGAAGTCCACGGTTTCTGGCCGTGTCTAAAAACCTGTCGGTTCTTCGCTCGGAGATTGAACTCAGATCTGTGATGGCAATTGCCAGAAAATCCAAAACATAGCCAATCGGAGCTCCGTGGAAATTTCCGTTAGAGGTTACCTCTCCATCGGCTAGCACTACCGGGTTATCAATCACCGACTGAAGCTCAATCTCAGCTACCCTCTCGGCGTGAGCTAGAGTGTCGCGAGCAGCACCGGTTACCTGCGGAGAGCAACGAAGTGAATAGGCATCCTGCACTACACCATCGTCATGGCGGTGAGAACTTACGATCTCGCTTCCCTGCAAAGCATCGAACATGTTTTTAGCACTTTGAATCTGTCCTGGGTGGGCTCTCAGTCCCGCGTGCAACTCGGCTCTGAAAACCTGATCGGTTCCCATCTGACCCTCAACACTCATTGCAGCCACAACATCGGCTGTGTCCAGAAGCTTTCTCAAATCTGCAATGCTCAAAATCAACATCCCCAACATGCCATCGGTGCCGTTAATTAGTGCCAGGCCCTCTTTTTCAGCAAGTTCAACTGGCTTAATCCCATGTTCGGCTAATAACTCAGCAGAGGGCCTGAAAACATCAGTTTCATCTTTAGCCTCACCCTCTCCCATCAACACCAATGCGCAGTGAGAGAGGGGTGAAAGATCTCCGGAGCAGCCCAATGAACCAAATTCCAGTACCTTTGGGGTTATTCCACTGTTTAAGATTTCTGCGTAGGTCACTGCGGTCTCTGGCCTAACACCGGTGTGACCAGAACACAGGGTTTTTAGCCTGAGCACCATCATTGCCCTGACAACCTCTGTTTCGACAACCTCACCCATTCCGGCTGCGTGAGAGCGAATTAGCGATTTTTGAAGTTGAGCTCGATCTTTGGGCAGTATATGTTTTTGAGCCAATGCACCAAAGCCTGTGGAGATGCCATAAACAGGGGTCTCTGAATTTGCTAGTCGGTCTATGTGGTCACGGGTTTTTTGCATTGCCTGCATTGACTCATCAGAGATTTTGATCTTTGCGCCATCTCGGGCAATGCTGATCACCTCTTCAAAGGTGATGCCCGAAGTGGAAATAACAACTTCATTCATGATTTACCTCTCATAAATCAACTCGCCCGCTCTATAAGTCTTTGAAATCAAATCCACTCCTGGGCGATAGGCCAGATGGATATAGTTTGGTGCATCTAAAAACACGAAATCAGCTCGTTTTCCAACTTCAATTGCTCCCAAGGTTTCTTCTCGGAGAGCCACTGCCCCGCCTCTGGTGGCAGCCCAAAGGGCCTGCTCAACAGTGAAGTTCATCTCACGAACTGCCAGAGCGATGCAAAAAGGCATCGAAGACGTAAAGCTTGTTCCTGGATTGCAATCGGTTGCTAGCGCCACAGTCACCCCAGCCTCAATCAGCTTGGAAGCATCGGGGTAGGGAGAGTTGGTTGAAAACTCAACACCTGGCAAAAGTGTTGCAACTGTATTGGAACTTGCTAGAGCTTTTATGTCCGAATCATCCAAATAGGTGCAGTGATCGATGCTTGCAGCATCCAGTTCACAGGCAAGTTCAACCGCCCCAATGTTTGCTATTTGATTTCCATGCAATCTTGGTTTGAGCCCATGCTTGATTCCGGCAAGCAAGACTTTTTTGGATTGCTCCAGGTTGAATGCTCCCTGATCGCAAAAAACATCAATCCACTTGGCGGCGCTAGCCCTTGGAATCATCTCCTCAATCACAGACTGCAGATACTCCTCTGCAGATGAAGCTTTAGGAGTCACGTGCGCTCCTAAAAATGTCACCTGAGAGGTGAACTCTGCCGCAATTTCTATGCTTCTGAGTTCATTTTCCACATCCAGCCCATAACCAGACTTGATTTCAAATTCGGTTATGCCTGAACGCTGCAACTCAGAAACTAGCTTTTGAACGTTGCTGCGCAACTCATCATCGGTTGCCTCTCGGGTGGCAGCTACGGTTGAGTGAATGCCTGCCGGCTGATAATCAGCACCCGACATTCTGCCGGCAAAGTCTGTTTCTCTTGATCCTGCAAAAACCAAGTGGGCATGGCTATCAACAAAACCTGGAATGCAGGCCATGCCCTGAGCGTCAATCTGATTCTCTGTTGCTGGAGCTTCCCGGCTTGGCCCGACCCAGCTGATTACACCATCTTCAAAAACAAACGCGGAATCCTTCTCAGCCCAAACCTCACCCTGGTGCGAACCAGAGCGGGTTAGTGAACCGATGTTGGAAACAAGCGTTTTCATTCGGTGTCTAGCATTGGAACGTGAACGTGTTTTTCC
>CAJXMQ010000042.1 GCA_913056225.1 uncultured Micrococcales bacterium
TTTTTCTTAGCCATCAATACTCCAACTTGTTCCATCTGCATCATCGTTCAAGGTAATACCAGCTGAGGCGAGTTGCTCCCGAATCTGATCCGCCAACTGGAAGTCTTTGTTTTCCCGAGCCTCGGCCCTGAGTTCAATTTGTTTTTCAATCAGCATGGCAAGCGCTTGTGATTCACTATCTGTCTGCTGCTCTTCAAACTCAATTCCCAGAATCTCAAGCATCAACTGAACAGAACCCAGTGAGGTTGCAACATCCCGAAGGCGCTGCTCGTCCATGGCTTGATTTCCTTCGCGAACAGTTTCATGCAAAACCGCTAGCGCGGCCGGCAGATTCAGATCATCTTCCATTGCCTGCAAAAAATCCTCGGGCAGGGTTTTTTCAACCGAATACTGGCTTCCCTCAAGTTTCCTAGCTGCCCTTTCGGTGAATGACTCCACTCTTTCTAAAGCACTCCCGGCTTCTTGAAGGGAGCTTGGTTGATAATCCAAAGTCGAACGGTAGTGAGCACTGAGCAGGTAATAACGAATAACCATCGGGGCAAACTCGGCCAATAAATCAGCGCCAAAAACACTATTTCCCTCTGATTTGCTCATCTTTGCACCCTCGACGGTGACCAGTCCGTTATGCATCCAAAGGTTTGCAAACTTAGAACCATTCGCGCTTGATTGAGCGAGCTCGTTTTCGTGGTGTGGGAATCTGAGATCTAATCCACCACCGTGAATATCAAAATTATCCCCCAGGTATTTTTCAGCCATCGCTGAGCATTCAATATGCCAACCGGGCCTACCTGGACCAAACTGACTTTGCCAGCCCGCAGTTTTAGGCTCAGAGTCTTTACTTGCTTTCCATAAAGCAAAATCTGTGGCAGAGCGCTTGAATTCGCTAACGCTCTCCCCTTCCATGTCAGAAATCTTCTGATGGGTTAGTGCTCCGTAATCTTTGAATGCCGCGGTGTCAAAATAAACATCACCGTTGTCTGCTTTGTAGGCAAAGCCTTTATCAACCAGACTTTGGATCATCTCTAAAATCTCTGGGATGTGACCGGTGGCTCTGGGTTCATTGGAGGGTAGTTGGATACCAAGAGCATCGAACTGCTCTTGAAAGCTTGCCTCGTTTTCATACGCCAGCTGCCACCAAGGCTTTTCATCGGTGTGTTTTTCAATCACCTTGTCATCAATGTCAGTGATGTTTCTTATCAGTTTTACCGACAATCCCTGGAAGCTAAACCATCGCGCTAAAAGGTCATAAACCAGTGCGCTGCGCAGGTGACCTATGTGAGGAGTTGCCTGCACGGTCGGACCACAAACATAGATTGAAACCTCACCTTTTTTGATGGGCTCAAAAGTTTTCAACTCCGCGAGTTTTGAATCATATAGCTGCACGCTGTTCAGCCTATCTAGCTTTTTTCAAAGAGGCGGTTGCTACCGCCGCGACACCTCTGGCGTCGCTGAGGAAGCCAAGACCGTCGGTGGTGGTTGCTAGCACGCTAACGGGTGCGCCAACCAATTCTGAAAGCTTTGATTGCAACTGGACTCTAAGCGGTGAAATCTTTGGTTTGTCTGCAATTATCTGGCAGGAGACATTGATAACGCTAAAGCCCGCCTTTTGAACAAACTTGATGGTTTGACTCAGGAATTTATCCCCGGAAGCTCCTTTGAATTCTGGATCATCAACACCAAAAACAGACCCGATGTCACCTAATCTGGCAGCCGCTAGCAACGCATCGACTATTGCGTGGGAAAGCGCATCGCCATCGCTGTGGCCTTCTAGCTGGGGGTGCTCGGGGATTTCGAGGGTTCCCAACCGGAGAGTTCCTGAATCAGAAAATCTGTGGCTGTCAACACCAATGCCAACAAAGCTGTCCGAAGTTAGGTCATCTTCAGTTGTTATTTTGCGAGAGCGAACATCGCCACGAACCCAGCCAACATTATGCCCAGCCTGCTCCATCAGCATTGCCTCGTCAGTCACCTGAACTGAATCAAAACTTGCAAGCAGTTTTTCACGATCAAAACCCTGTGGGGTTTGCGCAGCCACCAGCTCCGAGCGGTCAACTGTTTCCAATACCCGCTCACCCTCAATGCGCTTTATCGTGTCACTTACCGGCATGCCTGGAATCACCGCATCGAACATTTCTAGGGCCTCAGTCACTCTTTCAAAAACCTCGAGTGGGACAAAACAACGAGCAGCATCATGAATTAAGACCTTCTCGGTTTTAGCAATCTTCAAGCCATTCAGAGCACTCTGCTGCCTACTCTCCCCACCAGAAATTAGTTCAGCATGTTTTGGGATAAGTTTTTCAAACTCAAACAAGTGATCGGCTGGTGCCACAACAATCAACTGCTCTGATTCAGGAAGGGATTCTAAACAGTGCTCCAAGATGGTTTTGCCATCAATTTCAACTAATGCCTTGGGAATGCCCAAACCCAGTCTTTCACCGCGACCTGCGGCCACGACGATAATGGCGGGGGTCATGGTTAGCCTGCTAGAACTTTGTCTAGCTCTGCGCCAGCCTTCTCTTCATCAGTTTTGCGAGCTAGAGCAAGCTCTGAAATCAAAATCTGCCTGGCCTTGGCAAGCATTCGCTTCTCTCCAGCTGACAAACCCTTGTCCTGATCACGCCTCCAAAGGTCTCTAACAACCTCACTGACCTTGACAACGTCACCGCTAGCAAGTTTTTCCAGATTGGCTTTATATCTTCTTGACCAGTTGGTGGGTTCTTCAACAAACTCTGCCTGCAGAACCGAGAAGACTTCCTTGACGCCTTTTTTGTCAATGACGTCTCTCACGCCGACCTTCTCGACGTTCTCCTTTGGCACCTGAATCTCAAGCTCAGACTGGGTGACCATAAGGGTTAAATACTCTTTGGTTTCTCCGCGCACGGTCTTTTTCGCAACCTTTGTAATTTTGGCTGCTCCGTGGTGGGGATAAACGACTGTTTCGCCTACTTCAAAACGCATATTGTTCTCTCGACTCCAAACCGCAATTCTACCACAGAGGGTCAAGCGTATCTGGGCTAGACTGGAGTCATCACACTCAAATGGAGGATATCTTGCGCCGAGTTTTGTCTGCCCTTGCCGTTTCCACTCTGGTGATTACGCTCACCACCGCCTGCCAGTTCATGCAGCCGGTTAGAACCCTGGAGCCCTACGCACCCTCTGATGGCACCCAAACCGATGTTGGCGAGCTAAAGGCACGAAACTTCATGCTTTTGGATCTAACAGATGACGCAGCCCTGATTGGAAGCTTTGTGAACAGTGGCAATGTTGACCTGCCGGTGACAGTGCAGATGATAAGTGATGACGTTCGTTCAGACACATCTGTTGATGTTCCTGCCGGAGGTAAGACAGACCTTGGTTACAACGGAAATCCACCGAAACTGATTGAAAGACCAGCAGACCTAGTTCCAGGACAGCTGTATCCAATATTTATTCAGGTTGGAAATGAAACCCCAAGGGAGCTACTGGTTCCGGTGATGGATGGTTCACTGCAGGAATACCAAGAAATGATTGACCTTCTGGGCTAGACCTCGAATTTATATCCAAGGCCCCTGACAGTGAGAAGGTGCTTTGGTCTGGATGGGTCCTCTTCGATTTTGGATCTAATTCTTTTTACGTGAACATCCAAGGTTTTGGTGTCGCCGTAGTAGTTACTCCCCCACACTCGATCAATGATTTGACCGCGAGTTAGCACTCGGTTCACGTTTTCCAGTAAAAGCTCTAGTAATTCAAACTCCTTCAGAGGCATCTGTATTTTCTCTCCATCGACAGTCACCGTGTGCTTGTCGGTGTCCATGCTCACCGGCCCTGCACTCAACAGTCCTTGAGTTTCCAATGCTGGACCAACCTGCCTTCTCAAAACTGCCTTCATGCGAGCCAGTAATTCTCTGGTGGAGTAAGGCTTGGTGACATAGTCATCGGCACCTATCTCCAAACCGACCACCTTGTCAATTTCAGTGTCTTTGGCGGTGAGCATGATGATTGGAACGTTTGATTCAGACCTAATTTCTCTACAAACCTCGTTGCCGCTCAATCCGGGAAGCATTAGATCCAACAGAATTAGATCTGCCCCCTTGGAGTGAAACATCTCAAGGGCCACATTGCCATCTTCTGCCTCAATTACTTCATAGCCCTCTTTTTCCAACAGATAAACCAGTGGTTCTCTCAGATTGCTCTCGTCCTCAACTACCAAGATCTTGCTCATTGCTCTCCGATCTGTTTTTCCATCGCTGGAATTTTCAGTGTGAAGGTGGAGCCAACCCCCAGACGCGAGAATAAACTCACCTCACCGTTATGGTTTTGAGCGGCATGTTTGACAATGCTCAACCCCAGGCCAGTCCCCCCTGTTTCACGAGACCTTGACGGGTCCACTCGATAAAACCTCTCAAAGATCCGCTCTTGATCTTCTTCGGATATTCCTCTGCCAGAATCCGCAACGCTGATTTCGGCAACACTGTCCACCTGTTTGATTCCAACTCCAACCTGGGACCCCTGCTCCGAGTAAACAATGGCATTTTCAACCAGGTTTCTCAGGGCGGTTGTCAACATGTCGTAATCGCCTTTGACAAAAACACTGTCTCCCGCTTCTGCCACCACTTTGATGCCGTGAGTCTCGGCTAGGGTTTGGTTTCTCTCAACAGCATCCGTCACCACTTGCCTGAGATTTATCTCCCTGGCGTTTTCTAAAACAGGACCGGCCTGCATCTTGGATAGCTGAATGACCTCCTGCACCAGATTGGTCAGTCGGCTTGATTCCTTGGAGAGGCTTTTAGCAAACTTCTGGACTGTTTGTGGATCATCAACTGCGTCCTCGATTGCCTCCGCCAAGAGACTGATTGCTCCAATCGGCGTTTTCAATTCATGGGAAACGTTGGCAACAAAGTCCCTGCGGGTTTCTTCAACTCTTTTAGATTCGGTTCTGTCATCAACCAGCAAAATCACCAGGTCTTTACCGAAGTGGGCAGCCCTCGCACGGAGCCAGATAATGTTCTTGCCACCATTGGCTTGAATCTCGACATCTCGCTCGATGACATCTTGCTGTTCTCTAGCTAAATCAACTAACTCGATCAGTGGCGGGTGAATCAATAACCTGTTTTCTATGAGTCCAAACACTTGAGCTCCGGGCGAATAGCGCAAAACTCGGTTGCTTCCATTCAAAACCACACCAGCATTGGCTATCCGGTCAACAATCTCGGCGGCCACCTCTTCAAAAACGTTCACGCCGGGTGAGCTCTTAACCTGGTTTCTGCGAATAGCGGAGACCGCAGCCACCAAACCCAGCACCAAAAATGCCGCTAGCAGCCCAAAAGCTATTTGCTCAATTGTGTTCACTTTATTAACACTATCCCTTCTTTCTCACAGAATAGACCCCCGTAAATCCCAGCTGTGGGGCTATTCCGTAGTAGTTTCGACAATGTTCAGCTTCTGTTCATCAAATGCTGAGATGCTCAGCTGAGCGAGATTTTAGGAGAAACTATGCGCGAGGTCTTTCAACAGGAACTCTCAGAGGTTCAAGACCGATTAATAGAAATTGCCACAGAGGCAACCGAGACCATGGAATTGGCAACCCAGGCTTTTTTGAACTCAGATGTTGCCCTGGCAGATCAAGCAATCCAAAAAGCAGACGCTAATGAGACCCATGCTCTTGAACTGGATGAATTGGTCATCAAGGTGCTTGCCACCCAAGGACCAGTCGCGGGAGACCTAAGAATCCTGGTAAGCGCTCTTCGAATGAGTGCATCCCTCGAGCGCATGGGTGGTCTAGCTGGACACATCGCAGCCATTGCTCGATTCCGCTACCCAGGAAGTGCTATTCCTGATGTTGTGAGGCCAGTTTTTGAAAAAATGAGCGAATTGGATATTGCTCTAGGTCACCGCTGTGTTGAGGTTTTGAAAAACACCAGCTTGGATGAGGCAGCTCAAATCGCAGAGGCAGATGATGAGGTTGATCGCCTACACAAGCAAATCTTTGACACGGTTTTGGCTGATGACTGGAAAGAAAACGCCATGTTCACAGTTGATGTCACTCTTGCAAGTCGTTACTTCGAGCGCTTTGCCGACCACGTGGTTGATATCTCTGACAAGGTCCGCTACCTAAACACAGGCGACTGGAGAGAGAACTAACCCTTCCCCTGAGAAGCAACACTTGCAGCCCCTGCGGCGGCTGCCTCTGGGTCTAGGTATTTGCCCTTGCCAAGAGGTTTGAAGTTTTCATCCAATTCATAGTGAAGCGGGATTCCAGTTGGAATGTTTAGCTCTGAAATTTCGTCATCGCTGATTCCCTCCAGATGCTTCACCAAAGCCCTGAGTGAATTTCCGTGGGCTGTTATCAAAACTGAGCCTCTGGCCTTGAGCTCCGGCTGAATGCTTTCTTCCCAGAATGGAAGCATTCGATCTAAAACATCTTTCAAGCATTCTGTTTTGGGAACTTCAATGTCTTCATATCTTCTGTCGCTGGACTGATCAAACTCAGAACCAGTCTCAATATCGGGGGGTGGGACATCAAAACTTCTTCTCCAAGTTTGAAACTTCTCCGCACCAAACTCCTCCAGAGTCTGCGCTTTGTCCTTGCCCTGCAATGCTCCGTAGTGACGCTCGTTTAGTCGCCAGTCTCTGACGACATCAAGCCAGCTAAGGTCTGCCTCTGAAAGTGCTATCTCTGCTGTGTGGATGGCACGCTTCAATCTTGAGGTGAACAAGATTTTGGGAAAAAGTCCTGACTCCGCCAAGAGCTCTCCGGCTCTTTTGGCCTCTGCTCGACCCTGGTCGCTTAGTTCGACATCCACCCAACCGGTGAAGAGATTCTGTTGATTCCAAACGCTGTTGCCGTGACGCAGCAAGATTAGTTGATAACTCATGGAAACAGTTTAGGGCTTGTTATTAAGCCTCAGCCTTGGAAGCTTTGGAACATCGCTAACTGAGCCAGCTGTCTGCGGAACTAGAACTTCCTGAGTGGCACCTTGACCATTTTCTAACCTCAGATCCGCGTCATAATCGACATTGCGCTTAATCAATGCAAGTGCGATTGGTCCCGCCTCATAGTGGTTTCCAGCAATGGTTATTTTGCCAACCGACTTTTCGCCAACGAATAACTCATCTCCCGCATTTGGAAGTTCTGTTCCGTCTTCCAAATAAACCATTGTCAGTCGACGAGGGGGGTGCCCAAGCTTGTGGACCTTGGCAACGGCCTCCTGACCTTTATAACAACCCTTCTGCAAATGAACCGCAGAAGTTAGGTAATCCAGCTCATGCGGCAAAGATTTTTCATCAATCTCGGTTTCAGCAGGCCTTCCCGCATAAATCCTTATTGGCTCCACTGATTCCAAATCAATGAGCTCTTCGGGAAGAGAGTTTGTGATGTTTAGAAATATCGGGTGGGCAATTTCTCTTGCCCCATAGCGGTAACCACCCATGGCTACATCAGGCCAACTGTCTTGGAAAAAAACTTCTTCAGCGGGCTTTCCATAACTTGCATAAACAGCGAGCTCCGGTTTTGTTATCTCTACCTGTTTTCTAAATCTCATCTTCACCAGGTAGTCAAATAATTCATCAACCACCGCTGAGCCGGTGATAATCAGCACTTCAGTTTCTTTTCCAATAACTCTCAGAATGTGTTGCAGTCTTCCCTGCGCATCCAATGACAGTGCCTCTCTGGATTCACCTGGACTGAGATCGTCAAGTTTTTGACTGAAGAGGCTATTCAGCCAACTCAGCCGATCATCACCTGAAACTGAGATGACCGAGAAATCTGTCTCTGCTAGAGCTTCTCCAGATGCAAAAGTTCTTTGTCTGATGTTTGGGTTTTCACTAATCAATCTCGCTCCAACCTCGCTGATGCATGGCTACCAAGAGGGTTTCCCAAAGCTGCCATGTCCCAAGCCCATAAAAGTGAGCCTTCTACTAAGCCAAACATGCGCTGACCTGCTGAGTATTCCTTTGCGTGAGGGGAGCGCAGAACTGCATCGGTTGCCCGCTGCACCCTGCC
>CAJXMQ010000043.1 GCA_913056225.1 uncultured Micrococcales bacterium
TTTGACGATGTTGACTTAGACAAAATTGCAGCTGGGATTCAAAAGGTGCGCACCTCCAGCTCCTCATCTCAAGCAAGCGAGAGGCTTAGGGATCTGGTTGAGAAGGTCATTCGGCCACAAAGCCATAAGTTGTGGAAAAAAGAAAGTTCCAGGTTTCCAAACTTCACCTTCGCAGAACTATTAGGCCACGCCATCCTAAACCGCCCCTTCAACCCACTACTTTCACCCCTTCTGACAGCCCTGGGAATCTTTCTGTTCAACATTTTCAGAGAAGCAGCCGACTTTGCCTTGATCAGAACCTTCATTGTTTGGGCGATTGTCTTTGTGATTTATCTGATTGCATCTCAAATCAAAGTCACCACTGTCGAAAGTGGCATCTGGCTATTCGGGTTCGTGGTTGTGCTCAGCAGTGTCATAAGTACCTACGCCAGTGTGGTTTTAGTCGGAGAGCCATTTTTCTCGATTGCGTTCATCACATTTTTGGTCTATTTCTTTTGGCAACTATTGAACACTCTGGTGGTGGCTGGGGTTAAAGCGATTTTCGATAATTCAAAATCAGTTGAAGAAGAGCTTGCCAAACTCAACCAATCCGGAGCACTGGATAGCAGTGTTAGGGAGATAATTGGTCGAATCAATTCCAGAGAGCTAGCAGACCATCTTCACTCAACAGTTCAAAACCAAGTGTTAGCAACGTCACTCAGGCTTGAAAAGGAAAGCCTAAGCCAAGAACAAATTGCCAAAGAGCTTGATGTCTTAGAAAGCATCTTGGAATCAGATGCTCTCTCTGGATCTAATCAACCCCAGGGTGATCTAGAAACTGAGCTTCAGGATATAAAACTTCGCTGGGAAGGGTTTGTAACCATCAATTGCAGCCTCAATGTTGAGATTGCCCGGGTTGACAGCAAGAGAGTGCAGCAGGTTTTAGAAGAAGCAATCTCGAATGCTGTCAGGCACGGGCATGCGGAAAGCATAGATGTCTTGATAGCCGAATCAGGCGAAAGTATTTTCATTTCGGTAACTGATGATGGGTTCGGTCCCCGAGGAGGAAAACCTGGTCTTGGTAACTCTTTGTTTGAGACGGCTAGCAATGGCAGATGGAAACTTGAAGCAATTGATGCGGGCGGTAGCCGCTTGATTGTTTTGGTCTAGCAAATATTGCAAAGCCCATCTCTGATTTCTTCGTTACTGAGAGCAAGCAAGGTGGAATACGACTTTGAGGTCATCAAAAACCCCCTGTTTGTCCTTCACTGTGCCTGCTATCCCAAGAGCAGCAAACAGCGCCGTTCTTTTTTGGCATGTGGATAACTAATGAGTTTCGTAGTCTTATTTGCTATGAAATTAGCTTTTCGGCTTTCTCAAGCTGCTCGCTCATGTATTCATCTGGACCAAACCCAGAAACCACTTTTCGCAAACCCGCAATCATTTCAGCCGATTTTGGTGATGGCTTCAGTGGTTCTCGAAGCTCGATTGCCCTGGCAGCTACGACAAGTTCGATCGCTATTACACGACGCAGGTTGGCAACTACCTTTAGTAACTTTCGAGCCGCATGCCAACCCATGGAGACATGGTCCTCCTGCATGGCTGATGAAGGAATGGAATCAACGCTTGCTGGCACCGAGAGTCGTTTGTTCTCACTAACAAGCGATGCTTGGGTGTATTGAGCAATCATCATCCCTGAGTCGACACCTGGGTCATAAGCAAGGAAGCCAGGCAAACCTCGGTTTCGGGAGGTGTCTAGAAACCTATCGGTTCTTCTTTCGGAAATTGAGCTTAGATCGGTGCTGGAGATTGCCAGAAAATCCAAAACATGACTGACTGGCGCACCGTGAAAGTTGCCGTTGGATGTCACCTCACCATTTGCCAAAACCACTGGATTATCAATCACTGACTCAAGTTCTATCTGTGCCACTCGCTCGGCATGGGCAAGCGTGTCCCGTGCAGCCCCCGCGACTTGTGGGGAGCAACGCAGTGAGTAGGCATCTTGCACCACTCCGTCATCGTGCCTGTGAGAGCTCACAATTTCGCTTCCCTGGAGCGCGTCAAACATGTTTTTTGCACTCTGAACCTGGCCCGGGTGGGCTCTTAGTCCGGAATGCAGAATGTCCCTGAAAACCTGATCTGTTCCCATCTGACCTTCAACACTCATAGCCGCCACTACATCTGCAGTTTCAAGCAGTTTTCTCAAATCGGCAATTGCCAAAATCAACATCCCCAACATCCCGTCGGTTCCGTTAATTAGAGCCAAACCCTCTTTCTCTGCCAGCTGCACCGGTTCGATGCCGTGTCTGGCCAAAAGCTCAGAGGCTGGTTGGAAATCCCCATTTTCATCTTTTGCCTCACCTTCTCCCATGAGCACCAGTGCGCAGTGGGCGAGGGGTGACAGATCTCCTGAACACCCGAGCGAGCCATATTCCAAGACTTTCGGTGTTATTTGGTTGTTCAAAAGTGCCGCATAGGTCTTGGCGGTTTCGGGTCGAACTCCAGTGTGACCAGAACACATAGTTTTTAGTCTTAGCACCATCATTGCTCTGACAACCTCTGTCTCAACCACCTCGCCCATTCCAGCGGCGTGAGAACGAATAAGTGATTTCTGAAGCTGAACACGGTCTTTGGGCAGGATGTGTTTTTGAGCCAAAGCCCCAAAGCCAGTTGATATGCCATAAACAGGGGTTTCTGAATTTGCCAGGCGATCTATGTGATCCCTGGTTTTTTGCATTGCCTGCATCGACTCATCGGAGATTTTTATCTTTGCCCCGCGGCGAGCAATTTCAACCACCTCTTCCATGGTGATACCTGAGGTGGAGATTACAACTTCCTTCATGATTTACCTCTCATAAATCAGCTCGCCTGCTCTATAAGTCTTCAAAATCAAATCAACACCCGGGCGATAGGCCAGGTGAATAAAGTTCGGTGCGTCCAAAAAGACAAAATCGGCTCGTTTTCCCACTTCAATTGCCCCGAGGTTTTCTTCCCTAAGCGCCAAGGCGCCTCCTCTGGTGGCAGCCCAGAGCGCCTGTTCAACGGTGAAATTCATCTCCCTCACCGCCAAAGCAATGCAAAAAGGCATAGATGAGGTGAAGCTGGTGCCCGGATTACAGTCTGTTGCTAGGGCTACTTTCACCCCCGCCTCAATTAGTTTTGATGCGTCTGGATAAGGTGAATTAGTTGAAAACTCAACTCCTGGCAACAGTGTTGCCACTGTATTTGAACTCGCTAGAGCCTTGATGTCGGCTTCGTTCAAATAGGTGCAGTGATCGATGCTGGCAGCATCCAGCTCACAAGCGAGCTCAACCGCGCCAATGTTTGCTATTTGGTTTCCATGCAACCTTGGTTTGAGACCATGCTCAATTCCTGCAAGCAAAACTCTTCTAGCTTGGTCAACATCGAAAGCTCCCTGATCACAAAAAACGTCAATCCATTTAGCACTGGTCGCCCTTGGAATCATTTCATCGATGACGGTCTGTAAATAATGTTCTGGCAGGACTCCCTTGGGTGTCACGTGGGCTCCCAAAAAAGTGACCTGAGATGTGAACTCGGATGCGATTTCAATGCTCTTTATTTCGCTTTCAACACTGAGCCCATAGCCAGATTTGATTTCGAACTCAGTGATCCCCGAGCGTTTGAATTCATTCACTAAATTTTGAACATTTTCCCGCAACTGATCGTCAGTTGCTTCCCTGGTGGCACTCACAGTTGAATGAATTCCAGCCGGTTGATAATCAGCACCTGACATTCTTCCCGCAAAGTCTCCCTCCCGAGATCCAGCGAAGACCAAGTGGGCGTGGCTGTCGACAAACCCTGGGATGCAGGTCTTCCCCATTGCATCAATGTGTGAATCAGCTTCAGGAGCTTCATGCCTTGGACCAACCCAGCTGATTACGCCATCTTCAAATACAAACGCTGCGTCGTTCTCTGTCCAGACCTCACCCTGGTTCAATCCGGTTCGGGTTAGTGAACCTATGTTGGAAACTAGCGTTTTCATTCGGTGTCTAGCATTGGAACGTGGACGTGTTTTTCCCTCGCAACTCGATTGGCGATTTCATATCCCGCATCCGCATGCCTGATGACTCCCATTCCGGGGTCATTTGTTAGCACTCTCGATAGCTTTTCACTGGCTAACTTAGTTCCATCCGCAACCGAGACTTGGCCTGCATGCATTGAGCGACCCATGCCAACTCCTCCGCCGTGATGCAATGAAACCCAGCTGGCGCCACTGGCAACATTCAACATTCCGTTTAGCAGTGGCCAATCAGCAATCGCATCACTGCCATCCAGCATGGCTTCGCTCTCCCTATAGGGGCTTGCAACGGAACCGCAATCAAGGTGATCGCGTCCAATCACTATCGGGGCACTCACCTCACCCGAAGCAACCAACTGGTTGAACTTCTCGCCAGCCTTGTCACGCTCCCCGTAACCCAACCAACAAATTCTGGCGGGCAGACCTTGGAACTCGACTCGTTTTTGGGCCATGTTTATCCAACGGTGCAGGTGCTTGTTTTCTGGGAAAAGATCTAGCACGGCCTGGTCGGTGCGGTGAATATCCTTTGGGTCTCCGCTAAGCGCCACCCAACGGAAGGGTCCTTTCCCCTCGCAAAATAATGGGCGGATATAAGCAGGGATAAAACCAGGAAATTTAAATGCGTCGCCAAAACCACCCTGCCTAGCTTCATCTCGGATTGAATTTCCGTAATCAAACACTTCGGCACCCTTGTTCATGAATCCGACCATTGCCTGAACGTGTTTGGCCATGGAAGCCTTGGCTCTCTCTGAAAACTCTTTGGGGTTAGATTCTGCATAAGCACGTGAATCTTCCAACTCGACTCCCTCGGGGATGTAATAAAGGGGGTCATGAGCTGAAGTCTGGTCAGTGACTATGTCAATTGGAACATCCATTTTGAGTAGTTGGTCAAATACAGTTGCCGCATTGCCAACCAGACCAACAGAGATTGCCTTTTTCTGGTCGCGGTAACGGGTCACGCGTTCGATAGCGTCCTCTAAATTGTCAGCCATTTCATCCAAGTAACGGGTTTCGATTCGCTTTTGCAAACGTGACTCATCGATGTCCACGATCAGACATGTTCCCTCGTTCATGGTCACTGCAAGTGGTTGCGCTCCACCCATTCCGCCACACCCCGCTGTCAGGGTCAAGGTTCCAGCGAGCGAGCCTGAGAAACTTTTCTCGGCAACCGCAGCAAAAGTCTCATAAGTGCCCTGCAAGATTCCTTGGGTGCCGATGTAAATCCATGAACCAGCGGTCATCTGCCCATACATGGTCAGGCCCATCTGTTCTAGCCTTCTGAACTCGGGCCAGGTTGCCCAGTCACCAACTAGGTTTGAGTTTGCCAGGATCACCCTTGGTGCCCACTCGTGGGTTGCAAAAACCCCAACCGGCTTTCCGGATTGGACCAGCATGGTCTCGTCGTTTTTTAGATTGGTGAGGGTTTTCACCATGGAGTCAAAGCTTTCCCAGTTTCGGGCCGCTTTTCCATTGCCCCCATAAACAATTAGTTGCTCTGGATGCTCTGCCACTGCAGGGTCTAGGTTGTTTTGAAGCATTCTCAAAGCTGCTTCTTGCTGCCAGCCCTGGGCTGAGAGTTGATTGCCGGTTGCTGCCTTGATTAGTCGCGTCGTTGCTGTCATAACCAAATTCCACAACTTCTTCGATTGCAAAACAACACGAGTTTCACAACTTTTGTCTGAAATATCAGACAATATAGTTATGACTCAAATCCCTGCCGCTGAGAGAACATTGAGACTATTAACCACCATGGCAAAAATCGGTCAGCCAACCTCTGCAAGCCTGCTTGCGCAACGACTGGGCATTCCACGTTCAAGTGTTTATCAACTTTTGGCAGAACTTGAAAAACAAGATTTTGCGATTCACTTCTCAAAAGAGCGCAAATGGGGCCTGGGGGTGAAATCCTTTGAAATCGGCTCCGCCTACTCCAGACACCAGCCACTGGAGCGACTTGCCAGACCAGTTGTTGAGAAGTTAATTGCAGAACTAAACCAAATAACTCTGGTGAGTGGTCACCTAGCTGTTTTAGATGGTGATCAGGTGCTTTATCTTCTGGAGCAAAAAGGAAAGCCTTCGCTGGGGCTGATAACCGATGTCGGTATCAAGCTACCCGCCCATCTGACTGCAAGTGGCAGGGCAATGTTGCAAGGTCTTTCTGATAAACAACTTCGAGCGAATTACGGTGGTTTTGAATACCTGCAAAGGCGGACTGAACTAGGTCCCGGGACTTTTAGGCAATTGCAAGAGCAACTAAAGACCGAGCGTGAGCTTGGTTATTCGTTAGAAGTTGATGAGGTCACGGTTGGTTTCGCCTCAATTGGAGTGGGGCTTAGAAATCACCTCGGTCAGGTGATTGCGGGACTTTCAATAACTTTTCGTTCCAGCGCTTTGGACAAAATGCCGATAGAGCAGATTGTGAAAAAAATGGAAGCAGAGAGCCAATCGCTTTCTAGAAAGTTTGGTCATCATGACAACTGATAACAAATGGCCCAGGGCAGCCGAATTACTAACTCATGACCTCTCACCAATTGGCCTGATTGACATCCCGGCCCACGAGACCTCCATAAGTAAAACAAATGCATGGCAAACCCCCGCGGCCATCAGGGAATCTCTCAATAGATACAGCTCTCACTCCATGGATTCAGGACAACTGCAATTCATTCAAGACCTGGGGGCGATTCAAGACCCGGATAAAAACGAAGCGCATGCAATTGAGGAACTTAGAGCTGTTCAAAACAAACTTCTGATTGCCCTGGGTGGAGATAATTCGATTACCTACGCAGTTGCAATGGCAAGACTAAAAAACTTGCAAAACTCTGGGGTAATAACCCTTGATGCACACCATGATCTGAGGGAGGGAGTCAGTAATGGGTCCCCAATTCGAAGGTTGATCGACAGCGGAGTTGATCCCAAAAACATTGTGCAAATAGGTATTAATAGCTTCTCAAACTCAACCTATTATTCAAATCTGGCCAAGGATTACGGAATTACAGTTATTTCACGAGATGAGATTGCAAGCACCGGCATCGAACTAGCTTGCGAGAAAGCATTGAAACAGCTCGGTCACTGCTCAGAAATACATGTTGATCTTGATGTGGACGTTTGTGATCGAAGCGCGGTCCCTGCCTGCCCCGCCAGCGCCCCCGGAGGGATAAGTGCCTACGAACTCAGGATTGCAGCCAGAAAACTAATTCAAAATCCAAAGGTTGTCTCCTGCGACATTACCGAAATAGACGCCTCTCAAGACAGTGCTGATGGCAGAACTGTGAGACTTGGGGCTTTGCTGGTGTTGGAAGCAGTGGCGGGCTTTGGATTGCGGGGAGACTAAACTGAAGCCAAGTAATCTTTGAGGGGCTAGAAGTTTGCCAAAAATAATCGTTGAGATCATGCCGAAACAGGATTTGTTGGATCCGCAGGGAAAAGCCGTTGCCAATGCGCTTAGGCGAGCAGGCAATGATGTTGAAACCACCCGCATCGGAAAACGGATTGAGCTTCACTACAAAAACCAACCGACTGAAAAAGACTTAGAAAAAGCCAAGGAGCTGGCCAAAGACTTTCTGTCTAACTCGGTAATTGAAGATGTTGTCGATGTTTATATCGAGGGTCAGAATTGAAAATTGGAGTAATCACCTATCCAGGAACTCTGGATGACAGAGATGCCCAAAGAGCCATCAAGTTAGCTGGTGCGACACCGGTGCCGCTGTGGCATGCAAGTGATGACCTGAAAGGCATTGATGCGGTTGTCTTGCCAGGGGGTTTCTCCTATGGTGACTACCTTCGCTGCGGAGCTATTGCAGCCCAAGCTCCTGCCACCAAAGAGGTAATCAAAAAAGCAGAAAAGGGACTTCCGGTGTTGGGAATCTGTAATGGTTTCCAAGTTTTGGTTGAAGCACATCTGTTGCCAGGCGGGCTAATCC
>CAJXMQ010000044.1 GCA_913056225.1 uncultured Micrococcales bacterium
TTTGGAACTGATGGCGTGCGTGGTCTCGCTGGACGAGACATCACCCCCGAGTTATGTGTATCTCTGGCAAGAGCAACTGCGGAGATACTGGGAGAAACTGCGCGCTCTGAGGGACGCAAGCCGATTGCAGTTCTAGCCCACGACCCCAGGTTGAGTTCCGATTTCATCTCCAACTCGATTGCTGCTGGTTTAGCATCTGCTGGCGTTGATGTTTACGATGCAGGGGTTCTACCCACACCGGCAGCAGCTTTTTTGACTGCTGATTTACAGGCAGATTTTGGCTTTATGATTTCAGCCAGCCATAACCCCGCACCCGATAATGGCATCAAGATTTTTGCTCAAGGTGGCCACAAGCTAGCGGATGCCGTTGAGGATCAGATCGAGGCCTCCATGGAAACTGACCACAAGATTTTCATTGGGAACGACATTGGTCGTATTGCTCGGTTTGCGGATGCTGAGGATCGATACACGGTGCACCTTCTCGGTTCACTCAAACAGTCTCTAAAGGGACTAAAGGTTGTTGTTGACTGTGCTCATGGTGCAGCCAGCGCTGTTGCGCCTCAGACATTGAAAGACGCTGGTGCCGAAGTTGTCGTAATTGGTGCTGACCCCGATGGCACAAATATCAATCTAGGCTTCGGATCTACACATCTGAGCGCACTGCAGGCACAGGTGGTGGAATCAAAAGCTGATCTTGGAATTGCCTTCGATGGAGATGCTGACAGGTGTTTGGCAGTTGATGAAAACGGGCAGATTGTAGATGGCGATGAAATCATGACCATCTTGACCCTCGGCGCAAAAGCTCGCGGTGAGTTATCAAGAGACACTCTGGTGGCGACGGTTATGAGTAATTTGGGCCTGGCGCTGGCTATGCAAAAAGCAGGGGTGGAGTTGATTAGGACCAAGGTGGGCGACCGCTATGTGTTGGAGCAGATGTCAGAAAAGGGTTACACCCTGGGAGGGGAACAGTCAGGGCATATCATTTTTAGCGCTCATGCCACGACCGGAGATGGGATTCTAACCAGCTTGCAGGTCATGGCCGAAATGATTGCATCCAATAAAACTCTTAGTGAGCTTGCCTCACAAATGACTCGATACCCCCAGGTTTTGGTGAATGTCTCTGGAGTAGATAAGACTAAAACTGACGATAAGCAGTTGATGGATCTGATTCACGAGGCAGAGGTTGAATTGGGAGATTCTGGAAGGGTGTTACTCAGACCTAGCGGAACAGAAAACCTAGTTCGAGTAATGGTTGAGGCAACCGACTCAGGAACTGCTCAGGGCTGGGCAGATCGACTTGCAAATAAAGTTAGAGAACGGCTCAGCCTAGACCTTGCGAAGTAATACAGATTCAACTCTGTGATTATCGCCTTTTTGCAAAACAGCAGTTGCCCGGTTTCTGGTGGGCAGGATGTTGGCTTTTAGGTTGGGTAGGTTAATCTCTCGCCAAGTTGTTTGAGCCCTGTCAATGGCCTGTTCTTGGTTCATGGTTTTTGTCAGGCTGTGAAAATAACTCTTTGGGTCAGTGAAGGCCGATCGCCACAACTTCTCAAATCTTGAGATAAACCATTTTTCAATGTTCTTATAATCAGCATCAACATAGATTCCGAAATCTAAGAAATCGCTGAGAGCAAGTTCCTGATCAAATTGGGGAGGCTGTAAAAGATTCAAGCCCTCAACGATTAGCACATCTGGGTTTTGAATTACCTGCTTGGCGCCGGGAATGATGTCGTAGCTGAGGTGGTCATAAACAGGTGCAGAAACTTCAGCAACACCAGATTTGATGTCTGAGATAAATCTCATCAAAGCCTTAATGTCGTAACTTTCTGGGAATCCCTTGCGCTGCATGAGACCTTTGGATTCCAAAACTTCATTTGGATACAAAAAACCATCGGTTGTTATCAGTTCAACATTGGGAGTGTCAGGCCAACGGGATAGCAGGGTTTCCAAAACTCTAGAAACTGTTGATTTGCCAACAGCCACCGACCCCGCAACACCTATGACGAATGGTGTTTTTGAAGCTCTGGGACCGAAGTAATCGGTTGATTGTTTGTGGAGTTGTCGCTCTGACTGAGCGTAGATATTCAAAAGTCTGGAAAGGGGAAGATAAACCTCGCGCACCTCATCCAAGTCCAGGAAGTCCCCAAGTCCTCGAATCTGGTCTAGTTCAGCTTCGGTCAGAGCTGGGTTGAGAGAGTAGCCCAATTCAGCCCATTCGGATCTGGCAATCTCGATATATGGGCTGACTCCCATCTGAACTGCATTCATTTGTTCCTAGTCTGCCCTAGATTAGAGATATGTGTGGAATCGTGGGCTACGTAGGCCCAAACTCAGCGTTGGATGTTTTGCTCGGTGGTTTGAAAAGACTGGAGTACAGAGGATATGACTCTGCGGGCATTTCAGTTATCACGAACGATGAGATTCAGACTCAAAAAAGAGCAGGCAGACTGCAGGTCTTGATTGACCAATTGACTGAATCTCCAATGGCGGATGCGCAGATTGGAATTGGTCACACCCGTTGGGCTACACACGGCGCACCAACTGATGGAAACGCGCACCCGCATAATGCAGGCCAGGAACAGATTTCACTCATCCATAACGGAATTATCGAAAACTTCTCAGAGCTGAAAAAGAAACTAGTCGGTGAGGGGATTAAGTTCGAATCAGAAACTGATTCCGAGGTTGCCGCTCACTTGCTGGCAGATGAATTTGCGAAGACTGGCGATTTTGAGAAAAGCTTCATTTCGGTAGCGAATTTGTTGCAGGGAGCATTCACCATTCTGGCAATCAACAAATCTGATCCGGGATTGGTGATGGCCGCCAGGAGAAACTCACCACTGGTAATCGGCGTTGGAGATGGCGAGAACTTTTTAGGAAGCGATGTTGCAGCTTTCGTTGATTACACAAAAACAGCAATAAGCGTTGGTCAAGATCAGATTGTCAAACTGCGTGCCGATGGGTTTGAGCTAATAGATTTCCAGGGAAATCCGGTTGGCCACGATGAGTTTGAGGTTCATTGGGATGCCTCTGCTGCCAGCAAGGGTGGCTGGGAGTCATTCATGGCCAAGGAGATAAGTGAAGAGCCTCAGGCTGTTGGGGACACTTTGATGGGTCGACTGGATGCCAATGGCGAAGTAAACCTCAGTGAGTTTGCTGGATTGAGTATTGAAAACATAGAAAACATAAACCGCATCATCATCACCGCCTGCGGAACTGCGGCTTATGCCGGTGAGGTTGCGAAGTATGCAATTGAACAGCTGGCAAGGATTCCGGTGAGTGTTGAGCTGGCTCACGAGCTTCGATATCGAAATCCAGTGATTGATGAAAAAACTCTGGTGGTTGCAATCAGTCAAAGTGGCGAGACCATGGACACGCTGATGGCAGTTAGGTATGCATCTGAGCGCGGAGCTAAGGTGCTCAGCATTTGCAACACTCAGGGTGCAACATTGGCTCGGGAAAGTGATGCAACGATCTATACCCACGCAGGGCCCGAGGTGGCAGTTGCTTCAACCAAGGCTTTCTCCGCTCAGATCACCGCCGGTTATCTGCTTGCTTTGTTTTTGGCACACGCCACTGGAAAGACTGAGAATCTCAACGAACTTGGCAAGCAACTATTGAGCCTTCCAAGAAAAGTAAAAACAACTCTGGAGATGACAGGTGACGTTGCCGAGTTTGCTAGTGAGCTGAAGGACATTCAGTCAGTTTTATTTTTAGGCAGAAACGTCGGCTACCCAATTGCAATGGAGGGGGCTTTGAAACTCAAAGAGCTTAGCTACATCCATGCAGAGGGATTTGCCGCCGGGGAATTGAAACACGGTCCAATTGCGCTAATTGAGCCTGGCCAGGTGGTCATTGTTTTGGTTCCCTCTCCGAGTTCTGCAGAGAATCTGCACGCCAAGGTTTTGGCCAACATTCAAGAAATCAATGCTCGCGGAGCGAAGGTGATTGCTATTGCCGAGCAGGATGATGACGAGGTTGCAGAATTTGCGGCCAAGGTTTTCTACACACCTAAAACTGACCCGCTACTAGCGCCAGTGCTGAGTGTTGTTCCCTTACACATCTTCTCCATGGAGCTTGCCAAAGCCAAGGGATTAGATGTTGACCAGCCAAGAAACTTAGCTAAGTCAGTGACGGTTGAATAATGTTGGTCGGCATGGATTTGGTCGATGTTGAGCGGTTCAAAAAAGCCCTAGAAGCAACTCCAAAACTGAACCAGAGATTGTTTTTTGAATCGGAACAGAACCTAAGCATTGAATCAAGAGCTGGCAGGTTTGCGGTGAAGGAAGCTTTGAAAAAAGCTACTGGCGAGCCTGAGAAGTTGATTTGGAACGAGATTGAAATAACCAAGGGCGGTAAGCCAAAAGTTGTGCTTCACGGGCAAACCGCTGAAAGACATCCAGATTTGGCAAATAGAATTGAGCTCAGCATTAGCCACGATGGCGGCATGGCGGGAGCGGTTGTAATTATCAATGCGTGAAATTCGAATCAATCTAGACCGAATACGCGAGAACTATGAAGTTCTGCGCAGAGTAGCCAGGCCTGCCAAGGTTATGGCAGTCGTAAAAGCCGATGGCTATGGCCATGGGGCACTGCAGGTTGCTAAATCACTTGATCACGATGTTGACTACTTTGGCGTTGCCGATATTTCCGAGGCCGTAAAGCTTCGCGAAGCGGGAATCAAGGCTCCAATAATGGCTTGGATTTTCAATTCGCTAGAAGATTTAGAGCTCGCCAAACAACATCAAATTGAGGTCGGTATTAGTAGTTTTCATCACCTGCAGTTACTAAATCAGGTTGATCAATTACAGCTTCACCTCAAGGTAGACACCGGACTCAGTCGAAATGGCTTCACGGTGAATGATTTGCCAGAAGCAATTGAGGGGTTCATGCAGGTTATTGAGTCGAATAAGCATTTTGCAAAGGGTATTTTCACTCACTTGTCCAACACCAATGAAAACGAAGATAATTCTCAGTTTGAAGTTTTTGAAACCGCTATTGAGTATGCAAGGGGAAAGGGAGTTGAGTTTGAATTAGCCCATGCCAGTGCTTCGAATGCCACTCTGAGCTACCCAAGCAAGCACTACGACATGGTTCGCTGCGGAATCGCGCTATATGGACTGAGCCCAGATGGCAGAGACGTCAGTGGTCTGCCCTTGGAGCCCGCCATGAGTGTTTACTCAGAGGTAATTAACATAAAAAGAGTGCCAGCTCAGACCGGCGTTAGCTACGACTTTAGGTATCGAACCGAAAAAGAAACTACTCTCGTGCTTGTTCCCTTCGGCTATGCGGACGGGATTCCAAGGGCCGCCGAAGGCCTAAAAGTGATTATTAACGGTCAAAAATTCACCCAGGTCGGCCGAGTTGCCATGGATCAATTCGTGGTCGACGTTGGCGATAGTGAGATTGCAATTGGCGATCGGGTTGAAATCATCTCAGATGAAAATCCGGTTTCACAGATCTCAACCAGGGCGGGCACAATCAATTACGAGATTGTCACCAAAATGGGTTCCAGACCAAACAGAATCTATGGGGGAGATTGAGTTGAATCTCCCGAAAGAATTGATTGTTGAAAACGAGCAATCAATGCAATTGCTTGGCCAGCAGTTGGCAGGGTATCTGCAGGCGGGAGATTTAGTTTTACTAAACGGTTCTTTGGGTGCTGGCAAAACGACCATGACTCGAGGAATCGGCAGGGCACTGGGTGCGAGTGGCACAATCCAATCCCCAACATTTGTTTTGGCAAGGACCCATCAGACAGACAAGGGCCCCAAACTAGTGCACGTGGATGCATATCGATTGGGATCGGCGATTGAACTTGATGATTTAGATATCGATTTTGAAAACTCAATTGTGGTCATGGAGTGGCCTAGAGATTTCACTCATGGACTGACCGATGATTGGCTGGAAATTTCAATAACCCGAGACCGAGAGAGTGATGCGAGAACTGTGTCGATTCAGGGCTTTGGGGAGTGGAGCCGCAGGGAGGTAGAAATTGATCTTGGCAATTGACACCACCGCTGGAACAACTGTGGCCGTGGTTGATGGACAAAAAGTTTTAGGATTTTCAGAATTTGAGGACCGTTTCGGTCACGCTGAAAACATAGGAAATGCAATTGCGCAAGCTTTGCAGCAGGCCAAAATCTCAGCATCAGAAATTGAGTCGGTGGCAATTAGCCGAGGACCTGCCAGCTATACCGGACTAAGAGTTGGAATGGCAGCAGGGGTGGCCTTCGCAGCCGTCAGATCAATCCCCCTGCACGGCGTTGTTGCCCTGGATGCGGTAGCTACCGCCCTTCCTAATGCAAAGAGTGAGCAGTGGATGGTTATAAGTGATGCAAAAAGAGGCGAGTTTTTCTGCTGCAGATACTCAGGCATCGATGAATCAGGATTAGCAATTCGGAGTTCCGAACCAGAAGTTATCAAGCCAGAGCAACTGGAGAAGTATTCAGACTTAGCAACAGTTGATAGCAACAGTGATGCAAAGTTGATCGGTTTGTATGCGGAAAAGGCAATTGCTGCAGGTGTTGACCTAAGTGATTCGACCGCACTTTATTTGAGGTCTCCTGATGTCACGCCGTCAACTAAGAAGCGGGTGAGTGGATGATTCAGATTAGAGAACTGATTGAAACTGACATCGATGAGGTTTTTGAGCTCGAGAAGCAGATCTTCCAATCAGACGCTTGGTCGAAACAAAACCTACTCTCAGACAGTCAAGCTAGTCACACCAATTATTTGGTTGTCCAAGACAATCAGCAAGTGGTGGGATATGCGGGGCTTTCTTCTCCCCCCGGTAGCTTCCAAGCCGACATCAACACAATAGCGATTGCGGAATCTCACAGAAGGCAGGGCCTTGCTCGCCAATTGGTTCAGAGAATGATCCAGATGGCGACCAGAAACGGCGCTGAAAATGTGTTTTTGGATGTTCGCGCGGATAACTCATCCGCAATCAAGCTTTACGAAAGTTTTGGGTTTGAACAAATTGACGTCAGAAAAAACTATTACCAGCCAGCTGGGGTTGATGCTTTGGTGATGCGCAAGCAGATCAGACAACCATTGGTAATGGGGATTGAAACAAGTTGCGATGAAACTGGGGTCGGGATTGTTCGTGGCAATCGACTGATTTCAAACGCCCTCAACAGCTCAATGGAGATTCACGCCAGGTTCGGAGGGGTTGTTCCAGAGGTTGCAGCCCGAGCGCATCTTGAAGCATTGAAACCAACCATTGACTCTGCGCTTTCAGAGGCTGGCATTGAAATTGCTGATCTAGACGCTATCTCTGTAACTAACGGGCCTGGTTTGTCTGGAGCATTGATGGTTGGCATCGGAGCCGCTAAGGCAATTGCCGTTGCCCACGATAAACCTTTATATGCGGTGAATCACTTAGTTGGGCATGTGGGTGCTGACATTTTGGAGAGAGGGAGTCTACAAACTCCAAGCATTGCCTTGTTAGTAAGCGGTGGCCACACCTCACTTCTTTTAGTTAGGGATCTTCTAGACGACGTTGAGCTTTTGGGTGAAACCATTGATGACGCAGCCGGTGAAGCTTTTGACAAAGTGGCCAGAGTGTTGGGACTGCCATACCCAGGGGGACCTGAAATAGACAGGGTAGCCATCAATGGAAACCCGCAAGCAATTAGGTTCCCCAGGGGATTGACTCTTCCCAAAGATATGGCAGAGCACAAATATGACTTTAGTTTCAGTGGTTTGAAGACAGCTGTTGCTCGCTATGTGGAAAAGGCTGAGGATGCCGGTGAAGAGGTTCATATTGCGGATGTGGCGGCCAGTTTTAGAGAAGCTGTTGTTGATGTTTTGATTAGCAAAGCAGTTAAGGCATGTGCGGAGTTTGAAGTTCCGCGATTGATT
>CAJXMQ010000045.1 GCA_913056225.1 uncultured Micrococcales bacterium
CGGTGCCAACACCTGGGCGAACTTTGTCAATCGCTGCATCCATCCACTCACGTGCCTTTGTGTAAGCGTCGTGCTGTGCTGGGTTAGATGAACCAACGCTAAAGGTGCGGTAGTAACAGGTGCGGTAACCGTTATAGCTGTGGATGATGTCGAAAAATGCCTGGTCGCCAGGGCGGATCAGCTTGTCTGTGAAGTTGTGAGGGTGTGGGTTGCAGCGCTCACCACTTACTGCATTGATTGCCTCAACCTGGTCTGAACCCATTGAGTAAAGTTTCTGGGCTGCTAGACCTACGATTTCGTTTTCACGGATGCCTGGCTTTAGTGCCTCGGTGATGTCTTGATAAACACCATCAACCATGGCTGCAGCTTGGCTTAGCAACATGATCTCGTCTACGTTTTTAATAGCCCTTGCGCCCAGCATGTCCTGCTGAATGTCAACAACTTCAATTCCCTGAGCCTGCATCTCAAACAAAAATGCTGGTTCAACTAAGTCAACACCGATTGGCATGCCCTCTAGTCCTGCATCGTGCAGCATTCCCTTGATGGTCTTCACCGCATCGCGGATTAGTCCAACCTCTGGGTGGATGGCTCCGCGAAGACCGAGCATTCCAGCGTGGCTGTGAGCGTCACCTAACCAGGAGGCAAACAGCTTGTGGTGCTTGGCTGCGGAACCGAAGTCCCAGATGTGAGGAGCTTGTGCTCCACGGGTAAGTAGTGCATAACGTGACATCTTGTCACCAAGTGCTCCACCAATCCAGGTCTGGGTGGTGTAGCGGATGTTATAAAAATCAAATAGCAGGAAGGCTCCGCATTCGGTTGCCTCAAGTGCAGCTTTCGCCCTTGATAGGCGGTATTCACGAAGACGGTGAAAGTCAACACGCTCTTCAAAATCAACCCCCATGGATCCGTGTGCCGGGATCTGTCGGTTGTCAAAATCCAGCGCAGGGATTAGTGGCTTTGGCTGGAATTCGGTGGCGCTCATTTTCTTCTCCTGCTTAGGTGCTAATTGGTTGGTGTTTGTTTATTGCTTATTGAGTTTTTTGTCCTTGCTGGGCCCCGGAGGGCCCAGCAAGGAGGATTAATGAGTGTTTACCACTCAGGTGCAACCTCTGGGTCGGTTGCGTTGTCAATTGTGACCTTTGGGTTAGGCATGTATAGAACGGATGCGTCATCGTCGCGACCAAGGCTGGTCTCGCCGGTGATTGCACGGTAGATACCGGTTACTGCGTTCTCACCATCCCATGAGGATGACTGGAATACGGTTCCGTCTAGCTTGCCATCAATTACCAATGGGTTACCTAGGAAGGTGTTACCAATTGAGGTGATGAAGTAGTCTTCTACGTTCTCGCCACGAGCTTCTAGGGCTGCAATTCCACCGGCGACCATTGTGTCGTCAGCTGCGTATAGACCCTGTACGTTCTCGATACCAACAGCAGTCAACATCTCGGAAGCTGCAATCTGGCTGTCGTCCTTGTTCCAGTCACCTGGCTGCTCTGCCAAGATTGAAACATTTGGGCACTCAGCGGCGATGGTCTCTGCGAAACCGTTACCACGAAGAGTTGCTACAGAGTTACCTGATAGACCGTTGATCTGGATAACACCGATCTCGGCACCATCAGCTAGTTCACACATCATCTCAGCTGAAGCTGCACCCTGACCGTATGAGTCGGTACCTGAGTAACCGTAGGTTAGGTCTGCATCTTCTGGGTTAACATCTGCGTTGGTGATCCAAACTGGGATACCTGCATTGTTAGCTGCCTCTAGACATGGGCGGATGGTGTCAGCTAGAGCTGGCCATAGGATGATTCCGTCTGGCTGTGCTGCAACTGCAACCTCACACTCACTGGCCTGCTTGTCACCGTCATACTCTGAGTTGGTGATTGTCAGGTTGATGCCTAGCTCATCTGCCTTTGCCTGCATTGGAGGTAGGTAGGTGGTTCCATAAGGCTGGTCGTTACCCTGTGGAAGCAGTGCGTACACCTCTAGGGTGTCGTCACCAGCATCGGCGCTGGAGTCTGAATCACTGCTTGAATCAGTGCTTGTGTCGGTAGCAGCTTCTTCTTCAGCTGCACATCCGGTCAGCACTAGTGCTGAAGCTGCCAGCATTGCTGCTGGAGCCAGGAACAAACGAGACTTTCTCATTTTTGCCTCTTTCTTTTCTTTGTTGGTAGCCATCAACTTGCGGTTGATTTATTGGGTTCAGAAGCTGGCTTCTGAACTTTCACACGGGACGATCTAGCTGATCTGATGCTTGATAGCACCGCGCGAAGATTGTTTGGATCAGTTGTAACTGCAAGCAGCAAAACCAATCCGATGAAGATCTGCTGCACAGGAACCTGCACACCAGAAAGCGTTAGTGTCACTTGTAGAACACCTAGAGCTCCTGCTCCAATGAGTGTTCCAACGATTGAACCGCGACCACCCTTTAGGTAGTTACCACCGATAATCGCAGCAGCGAATGAAGCTAGCAATACTGTTGATCCAGCGATTGGGTCGGCTGCTGTTCGCTCCAAGGTGTTGATAACACCCGCCAGGGCTGAAACAAATCCGCTGATCATGAAGCCTGTGAAGATTCTTCTCTTCACGGGGATTCCAGCATCCTTGGCTGCCTGTGGGTTTCCACCCACCGCATAAAACTCACGTCCCATTTTCACCCTGGAAACAAACACCTGGATTGCAATGAAGACCAAGATGAAGATCAAAATACGTGGCGTGATTGGACCGATTAGAGGCTGACCGAAGGCGATTCCAGCATCAGCGTTGGTTAGCTTCACTGGCGCTTCATTACTGATAACAAGCGCTACTCCTCGAAGGAAAAACAGCATTCCAAGCGTCCAAATAAAGCTGTTGATACCAATGATTGCAACCCCGAAGGCGTTGATCGCCCCAACTAGCAAACCGGTTAGCAGTGCTGCGATGATTCCCAGCGTCAAATCGGGGATGATGGCTAGCACCACACCAGAGGCTGCAAGCGTTGATGCAACACTCAGGTCAAGCTGGCCCATCAAGATCACTGCTGTTAGACCAAGGGCAACAAGCCCGATCAGAGCAATACGACCAAGTGTTACCTGGTAGGCGGTGAATACCAAAGGCTCTGTGAGTAGAGCAACGGTCAGGATGATTGCAAGTAGTGCAACACCGCGACCCTCTGTGCGTCGAGCAATGGTGAGCTTAATCTTGCCCCAGAGGCTTAGCTCGCCTCCACCTAGCTGAATTGTGTCTTGCTGAGTCATTATTTCTTTCCTGCCCTTCTAGCCAAGGCGTCAACTGTGACGGCAAGAGCAATCAAAACTCCGAGGGCCATCTGCTGGTATCCAAAGCCGATGTTGAGCAACACCAGAACATTGGACAAAACACTTACGAAAATCACACCGAGCAGGGTTCTCAACACCGAACCCTTACCACCGAACACGCTGGTTCCACCAACGATGATGGCTGCTAGCGCCTGGAAGTCATAACCCGTACTCATGGCACTAACGGCTGTGTTTGAGAATGCCGCCAACACGAATCCTGCGATCATTGCACTCAGTGAGGTCACCAAGAATGCTCCAATGATCACCAACCCGGTGTTGGTTCCTCCCAATCGGGTGGCACGCTCGTTGATTCCAAAGCTTCGAACCGTGAAACCAAAGTTGGTTCTGTTCAAAACGAAGGCAAGAATCAATGTCATTGCCACAAGCACCAACGCTGAGTAAGGAACTGGGCCAAGCTTGCCGGCACCGAACTGAGCCAGGGCTCCATCTGGTGGTCCAAAGAAAATTGACCCACCGGAGAGAAGCCTCAGAAGACCAAGCCCCACATAAGTAGTGGAGAGCGTGACAATAACCGCGTTGGCTTTGAAGTAACCAACAGCGACTCCGTTGACAATGGCGTAAATCAGCGCTGCCAACATGGCTGCCAGCACTGCAGCGAAGTAGCCATACTCATTGCTCACCGCAATCATGATCACAGCGGCGGTTGCCACCTGGGCGACCACTGAAAGGTCTAGGTAGTTACCACTGATAACAACAAAGGTCATTCCAACGGCAACAATTCCAATCGGAGCTGCTCGGTGGAAAACGTCTGTGATGTTTTGCAGGGATGCGAATCCATCAACAAAAATTGCGGCCGAAAGAATCAGCACAGCTGTGAAGACGAAAATACCGTTTTCCGCAAACCACTCAACTCCGCGACGTGATTTCTGTTTTGGCTGCTCCTCAGGAGCTTGAGCCATCGCGTTGATCTGGGTGATCGGTTCATTTTTTGACATTTAGGCCTCCACCAACTTCTCGCCGGCAGCAAGACCCATTACCTGCTTTTCATCGGCTTTTGCTCCATCCAGGGTTCCCATGATTTTTCCATCACGAACCACGTGGATTACATCTGAAAGTTCCAATAGCTCTGGAAGATCTGAGCTAACCACCAAAACCGCGGTTCCCTGATCTGCAAGCTCTTTGACTAGACGGTGAATCTCAGCTTTCGCTCCCACGTCAACACCTCTGGTTGGCTCGTCAAGAACCACAAATGATGGACGCTTGTGAAGCCACTTGGCAATAACAATCTTCTGCTGGTTACCGCCTGAATACTGCCCTGCTTCACGCTTGATCTCGGGAGGGCGAAGTCCAACTCGGTCAGCAAGCTCTTTGGCAACCTTTGCGGCCTTTGCTGGGTTTATCACTCCACTGGCAGCTAGGTCCTTGCGGTTTGGCAGGTAAACATTGTCAGTAACAGACATGGTCATGGCAAGACCATCAACACGTCGCTCTTCGGGAACGTAGGCGACTCCGTTGCGCATGGCTGACATGTAGCTTGTGATCTGCTGTCTCTTGCCATCAACAGTGATGTGCACGTTTCCAGCAGTTTTGTTGTCAGCTCCGATGATTGCTCTGATGAGCTCTGTTCGTCCTGCTCCAACCAGTCCACCAAGACCAACAATCTCTCCGGCCCTGACCTCTAGGTCAACATCGTTTACGCCTGGTGCCTTAATTCCAACAGCACTTAGAACAACATCTCCTGGTTTGGCATCTCTGCGTGACTCTAGGTCCAGCTTCAGCTCACGCCCAACCATCTGGTTGATAACTTCTTGAGGTGTGGTCTTTTTGATCTCAGAAACATAAACGAGTTTTCCATCACGCAAGATTGTGACGTTGTGGCAGAGCCTAAACACCTCTGGAATTCGGTGAGAAATATAAATGATTGCTAGACCCTGTTTGGCAAGTCTCTCCAACATTGACAGCAGGTAATCAGTCTCGGCAGGGGTCAAAGAGGCAGTTGGCTCATCAAGAATCAGAACCTTTGGCTTTCTCGCAATTGCCCTGGCGATCTCAACAAACTGCCTCAAGGCAACTGAGAGTCTGGAAATGCGCTCATCGATGTCTACCTGAACACCGATTTCATCCAGTGTCTCTTGGGCAAACTTTTTCATCTCTTTGCGCTTGGTGAATCCCGCTGATGTTGGGAAGCCACCCAAGTAGATGTTTTCAGCCACTGTCATCTCAGGAACAAGTGATAGCTCCTGGTGCACAAGCGAGATTCCAGCATCGATGGAATCCTTCGCTGAGTTTTCAATCTCTTTACCTTCGACCATGACCTGGCCCGAATCTGGAAACTCAATTCCAGATAAAATTCTCATAAGTGTTGACTTGCCTGCACCGTTTTCTCCAACAACAGCGTGGATTTCACCGGCTTCAACAGACACTGTCACATCATCAACAGCCTTCACGCCACCAAAAGCTTTGGTGATGTTCTTGGCCTCAACAACAGCTGCCATGTATTTGGCTCCTTTGCCTAAACTCCAGAAAACCCGAAATCGAGTTTTTTCCAGTGTAAAGCAAGAGAGAACACTAGAGACAAAAGTGTGGGGATGTAACAGAAACGTTATCTGTGAGTGAACACTCAGAATTTCTTCGTGACTTTAGTTTCTAATAACCTGCCAGAAATCTGGTTGTTGTAACCAAACAGTTATTAGTAAACGTGGAGGTATTCGCTGCCCTGGCGGTGAGATGCCTCGCTGGCAGCTAGCTCGGAGATAAACCAAATAGCTCGAACCGGAGCGCTGGTTGCATTCCAGAACCTGTGAGGGATTGAGCAGTCAAAGCTAATGCTGTCTCCGGGGCTCAAAAGCGTAAATCCCATTCCGACCTGCACGCTGAGCTCACCCTCAATGATGATTCCGTATTCACGTCCCGAGTGCTGAACTAGGTCACTTGGAGGGTTAGCCCCATCCACTCCTGGTTCATAAATAACTTCGATAAACTCACTGCCGCTTTCAGGCCTTGATGTCAGTCGCTCCCAGGTTGGTCCCTTGGTTAGATCAAGAGATGGCCTGCCGTCTTTTCTCAAAACGATTCCTGCGTCATCCAAACTGAGCTGACCGTCAGCAGCCTTTTGCTCATCTTCAATAGTTGAGCGGGACTTAGGTTGGCTTGGGTCTTCAAACAAGCTGTCCATTGAGATGCCCAGTTCGCTGGCCACGTTATAAAGAGCAGGAACACTGAATGAGGCAAGGCCTCTTTCAACCTGGGAAATGTGACTTGCTGAAACTCCAACTCTGCGGGCAAGTTCGCGAACGCTCATTTCAACACCTTCACGGGCGATGCGGATGTTCTCCCCGCACTTTCGCCACTCTTGAAGCTCTTCGCTCACGTCACCCTCTCAAGAAACTCGGTCTCCCTCGACCGAATACCTAAAAACTTACAATAAAAATCTATTCTGTTTTTCAGTTACCGAAGCTGATTTGGTCAAGCATCGAAACCGTTTCATCATAGTAATCGCTGAAATCATCACTTAGCTTCACAATCACCGTTTCCGTATAGGGATTAATCCAAATAAATTGCCCGCGATAACCCTGGCTTACCAACTGCTCTTTTGGCTTATGCCACATGCCAGCTCCGAAGTCATCGCTTCCGTATCCCCCGAACCAAACTCCGGCAGGAGTGGTCATGCGACCAAACCAGTTCTCACTCATCACCTGTTGGCCCTCATTTGGGCCATAGGCGACCTTGCCCGAATCTAAAAACAGACTTCCAGCCAGGGCAAGATCCCTGGCTGTTGCATTGAAACAGCAGAATGATTTCTCATAATCGTTTGAATCAATTGCCCAGGAAGCCTCGTAGTTGGCTCCAATTGGATCCCAGACGTTCTCAGCAAAGAATTCGCTCAGTGATTGCCCACTGACGTTTTTGAAAATCATGCCCAGGATCTGTGAATTAGCAGAGCGATATTCATACTCTTCATCTCCTGGCTGACAAGCAAAAGAAATACTCTGCTCCAAAACGTATTCAACATCAGTTGTTGCAAACAACTGAGCAACTGGTGTGAACCAACCCTCTGGTCCCGGCGGATACTCCTCGGGAATGTCAATGCAGGACTGCATGTCCAAAAGATGTTTGATGGTGACATCTTCCATCCCTGGGTTATCCCTAAACTGCGGCAAGTGATCGGTGATTGGGTCGTTTTCTGTGATCAGTCCACGGTCAATCAGTTGGCCAACAGCGATAGAGAGCATTGTTTTTCCCATGCTCATGGTGTTTTGAACTCTGGACTCATCCCAGTTCTCTCCATAAAACTCATAAGTGATGATTCCACCTCGCATGATTAGCAAAGCATGCGTGCCGGTGTCTGCTAAAAGTCTTTCGGTGTCTACCTGTTGACCCTCGTGGTTAATTGATGAGGGAAGAGATTCAGGGATTGAGCTTTTTTCAAAAATATAAGGTTCG
>CAJXMQ010000046.1 GCA_913056225.1 uncultured Micrococcales bacterium
CAAGGAGGTCAGCGTTTATAGCAATCGTGGTCTGGCTGGAATCGATGGCTCAAATTCAACAGCTATTGGTATTTCGCTGAACACTGCTGGCATCACTAGAGCAATCATTGGCGACCTGACAGCTATTCACGATGTTGGTGGATTGAATCTGAGTTCAATCTCACAGCCGAATGTTCAATTGTGGGTGGTGAATGATTCCGGCGGGAAGATTTTTGAGCAGCTTGAAATCAAACAGCAAATCGATGATGAGATTTACAGCAAGTATTTTCAAACACCGCAGGTGTTTGACCTAGCGCTGATTGCAAAGGGTTTTGGCTGGGGTTATCAGCTGATTGAAAACAGCCATCAGTTGGATGCTGCCATTGATGCTCCGGGACCTGTGATTTTTGAAATCAAGCTTTAGTCAAATGCGTTTTTGACTGCCTTGAATTTCAACTTAGTTTCACTGAGCTCCGCTTCTGGTTCGCTGCCACTGACAATCCCGCAACCAGCAAATGCCCTTATCCGGCCTTCTTCAATTCGACCGCCCCTTAGCGCAATTGCGAGCTCACCACTTCCGTTCGAGCCCACCCAGCCAACGGGTCCCGCGTAGACACCCCTGTCAAATGGCTCGAGTTTTTCAATAAGTTTTTGAGCTGAAAGCCTTGGTGTTCCAGCAACGGCAGCCGTTGGATGAAGTGCTGAGGCAACCTCCAAGATTGATGCATCGGAGCTGAGCTTGGCGTGGATGTCTGTGGCCAGATGCCAAACGTCAGGAAGCTGCAGACTAAATGGTGTTTTGTCTGCTTCCACTGAGTCTGTGAATGGCTCCATTGCTCTGGTGATTGAATCAACCGCGAAGTTGTGCTCATGAAGGTTTTTGGCTGAATGACTCAGGCCCTCCCCAATCGCCCTGTCAACATCAGGATCTGTTCCTCTACCTGCAGTTCCAGCTAACACTCTTGCAGAGGCCTCTCCATTTGAAGAGCGAATTAGTAGCTCAGGAGAAGCTCCAAAGTTTCCATTGATTGAGTAGACCCAGCAGGAAGGGAATCGCTCCCTGAGTTTTTCAATTGCAGGCCTGATGTCGAAACCTTCTGGAATCTCAGCCACTAAATCTCGGGCCAACACCACCTTTGAAATTTCTCCATCATCAACTTGCTCCAGGGCTTTTTCCACTGAATCTAAAAACCCAGCCTGCGATTGCGTGGCTTGCTTGAATTCAAGGCTGGTGGCAATGCCGGGTTTGACCTCGGGCCAAGAGAAGTCTTTTTCAAAGCTTGCAACCCAAGCCCTATCCTGCCTCTTCACAAACAGGGTTTTTGGAACAATCAGTACTGAGCTGAATTCACTTCGAGGGCTAAAGCTGACAGCTGCAAAGGCATTGATCGAACCTGCTGAAGAATCAACAGAACCCACGGTTTCAATCTGTTGGGTGAATTCAGAAAACTGTTTTGCAAGCTCTAAAAAGCGCTGTCCACCGCTTGCCTCGAACCGAGCTTGCTCCCCAATGCCAACCATTAGGTTGTTGCCACGAGCGAAGAGCATGGCGTTTTCAGGGATGTCGAACCCTTCTGGTTCCACTTCAGTTATGAAATATTGCAAGTCTTCGCTTTCTGATAATTCCTGCATAGCTGTAACAGGCTATTCAACAAACGCCATGCGTGACTTATTCTTGATTTATATGAAAATTCTGATTTCAATTCCGATTGCCATTCTTTGGGGACTCTCCTCGGGCATGGCATTTGCTGATGAAGAAGATATCCAAAGAGAGATCCCTTCGATTCAGGTAACTCCGGAGTCAATGGTTGACCCCCTGGAGGCAGAACCAATTGATAAATCAGAAGTGGTGATCACCGATGCAACGCCAACTGATCAGCTGGCCTCGGTGATGGGACCCATATTTTTAGTTTTGGTGGCAATAGTTGTTTGGTTGGCCATTTGGACCTGGTCCAAAGCGGTTGATGAAATACATCCGCCTCAGGATGGTTAGACTTTCCTAGTGAGTAAAGCGGATATGCAGAAAAGGCCCGAAGACGTCTCGCGCATGTTCGACGAGGTGGCGGAGACCTATGACCGCACCAATGACATTCTGAGTTTGGGTCAATCCAAACTCTGGAGAAAAGCCGTTAGAAGACTCATAAACCCAGAGCCCAAGCAGAGAATTTTAGATTTAGCCGCCGGCACCGGCACCTCCTCAATGGCCTTGCTGGCTGATGATGTTCAGGTTGTTGCAGCGGATTTTTCAAAGGGAATGCTAGAGGTTGGCAAAAAAAGACATCCTGAATTGGAATTTGCCTTTGCTGATGCGACAAAGCTCCCATTCAAGGCAAAAGAGTTTGATGCGGTGACCATTTCTTTTGGCATTAGAAATGTTGAGGACGTTGACAAAGCTCTCACCGAGATGCTGCGGGTCACCAAGTCAGGTGGGAAATTGGTGATTTGTGAATTTAGCCACCCAAAGGGTTTATTCGGAGCTTTGTATAAGTTTTATTTGAAAAGGTTTATGCCTTTTGTTGCCAGGCTGGTTGCCAAAAACCCAGAGGCGTACAGCTATTTGGGTGAATCAATCGAAGCTTGGCCAAAGCAGGTTGATTTTGCTACCCAGATTGAAGCCGCTGGATTTGAAAATGTTGGATTCAAAAACCTCTCACTTGGCATCGTTGCTGTTCATTACGGGGAGAAGCCATGAGCCTACCCAGCCAGATGAGAAAAATAGCCGATCGAGAATTGGTCAAAGATTTAGAACAGAAGCTTCAACAGGTCGAGTCATTAATTTCTGAATCAATCGCTAACACCGATCAGTTACTCGATGAGACCTCGAACCATCTTGTGAATGCTGGCGGAAAGCGAATAAGACCGGTGTTGACGCTTCTCTGCTCTCACCTTGGCGATAGTGAGAACGAGGATGTGCTGAAAGCGGCGACCGTGATTGAACTTACCCACCTGGGGACTTTGTATCACGATGATGTCATGGATGAAGCGGATCTCCGACGAGGTGTTCCAACAGCACATGCAGTTTGGGGCAACAGTGTCGCGATTTTGACCGGAGATGTTTTATTCGCCCGGGCAAGCCAGGTTGTTAGTGGTTTGGGCGAGCGAGCACTTCGAATGCAGGCCGAGACGTTTGAGCGATTGGTGTTGGGTCAATTGCATGAAACGGTGGGCCACCAGGATCAAGACGAGATGGATTTCTACATTCAGGTTTTGAAAGACAAGACTGGGTCATTGATTGCCTTGTCTGCTCAACTTGGTTCACTGCTCTCGGGAGCCTCAGATGATTATCTTGATCCGCTTGATGAATATGGTGAATCGGTTGGCGTTGCCTTCCAGCTGATGGATGACGTTATTGACATCAACAGCGATGATGATGACTCAGGCAAAAATCCCGGAACTGATTTGCGAGCAGGGGTGCCGACCCTTCCAGTAATCTTGCTTCGGAAGAAAACTGATAAAAACTCTATTGAACTGGTTGAGTTGATTTCATCTGGGCTTGAATCCGATGAAGATTTAGCTGAGGCGGTCAACAGACTGAGAAAGCATCAGGTCATGGAAGAAACAGTTTCGGAGGCGGTTGCCTGGGCCGAAAAGGCTAAGAAGGCATTATCGCCACTTCCGGATGGAAGTGTTAAGAAAGCGCTTGAGGCATTTGCGGATGCCGTCGTTGAGCGCAAGGGGTAGCAAAGGAAAGCTATTTGGAAAAGCTACGTTTGGCGGTTGTTGGCGCCGGGCCCGCGGGCATTTACGCTTCGGATTTGATTATCAAGGCGGAGCGTGATTTTGAGGTATCTATTGACCTTTTCGACATGCTTCCAACACCCTATGGTTTGGTCCGCTACGGAGTGGCGCCAGATCACCCAAGAATCAAGGGCATCGTCAACGCCCTGTTTGATGTTTTGGATGCAGGGGACATTCGCTTTTTTGGAAACGTTGAATTCGGCAAAGACATAACCCTGAATGATCTAAAGACCCATTACAACGCAGTTATTTTTGCAACAGGGGCTATCAAGGATGCGGAACTGAAGATCCCAGGAGCAGAACTGAACGGAAGCTTCGGAGCTGCAGATTTTGTGAACTGGTATGACGCACACCCTGACTTCCCCCGGCAGTGGCCACTGGATGCCAAGCAGGTGGCGGTGATTGGAAACGGAAACGTGGCCTTGGATGTTGCTCGGATGCTTATCAAGAACCCAGATGATTTGGCATCAACTGAAATCCCCCCACATGTGGAGGCAGGCCTTCGGGCTTCAAACATCACCGATGTTCACGTGTTTGGTCGCAGGGGTCCAGCCCAGGTGAAGTTCAGCCCATTAGAACTTCGCGAGGCTTTGGCAATCGAGGGGGTTCAGTCAATTGTTTATGACGAGGACTTCGTTTATGACCAAGGCAGTGAGAGACAACTTGAGGCAAGCAACCAGACCAGGGTTATGGTGAAAACGCTTGAGGGCTTGCGTGCAGAACCCCAACCTGAAGCTTCTCGAAGACTTCATCTTCACTTCCTGTCCACTCCTGAGGAGATTACAGGTGATGATCACGTGACTGGGATCAAGGTCAGGCGGAATCAACTTGATGGAAACGGCGGAGCTGTTGCCACCGATGAGGTCATTGAATATCCAGTTCAGGCCGTTTATAGAGCTGTTGGCTATTTTGGTTCAGAGCTTCCAGAGATTCCGTTCAATTCAAAATCTGGTGTTATCAATAACGAAGAGGGTCGAGTTATTGACGAACAGGGGAAACAAATCCCTGGGGTCTATGCCACGGGTTGGATCAAACGAGGCCCAGTCGGACTAATTGGCCACACCAAAGCGGATGCCATTGAGACCATTGGTCACCTGATTGAAGACAGAGCTATGTGGTGGAGTCCTGAGAAACCAGCCGAGGAAGACATCGTTGAGTTTTTGAAATCTAAATCTGTTGAATTTGTGAGCTGGGATGGGTGGCTCAAAGAGAACTCTGAAGAGCTTCGTCGCGGAGAGCTTTCAGGCAGAGAGCGCGAGAAACTGTTTGACCGAGACGAGATGGTCGGCATAGCCAACAGCTAGCATTTAGCTGTGGATAAATTCAGCGTTCTATTTTTAGAGGATGACGGTCTAACACGCTCAAGTGTTGCCGCTGCACTAACAGCCCTGGGGCTGGAGGTGACAACAGCTGCATCGGCTTTAGAGGCGATAGATGCCGCCGATAGCGACTGTGCGCTTTTGGATTTACACCTTGGCAAAGGTCCAACCGGAATTGACGTTGCTCGAAAACTGAGAGAAAAAAACCCCAAAATCGGGCTGGTGTTTTTGACCAGTTTTGAAGATCCGAGGTTACTGGATAAGGACGCAACGACGCTGCCTAGGGCGAGCACCTATTTGGTGAAAAGACAAATCTTTGAAACCCAACAGCTTTCGCTGGCCTTGAGGGCATCAATCAGGAATGCTTCAATCGAAGGTGCCACAGAGGAGCTACCAGCTGAGTTTGCAAGCTTGACACAGGTTCAATTAGAAACTTTGAGGCTTATTGGCAGAGGGCTCAGTAACTCAGAAATTGCAAAGCAGAGAAATGTCTCCATCAAGTCTGTAGAGCAAACCATCGGGGTGATTTCTAAAAAGTTTTCACTACCAACAAACGACAAGCTCAACAATCGAGTGAATCTCGCCCGCGTCTATTACCGAATGCTGGGGATGGTTGATTGAAAGAACTGAAAGCCAATCTCTCTGGTAGCTGGACCATTCACTGGGCCCCTTATTTGCTGTTGCTACCAATCACGGTTTTGGTCGAACCGGTGGTGCAGTCTGTTAGCTCAGCCGATTTTTTTCTATTCACGATTGCTAGCTTTCTTGGTTACCTGACACTGTTGGCCTGGCTTGGGATTTCATGGTTCACGTTTTATCGAAATGGAAATGCTGATTGGTGGCTGATATTGCCAATCTCAATTTTTGCTGGTTTTTTACTTAATCAATCAATCCGAATCTATGCCTCACTATTTGGACTAGAGGGCTATGCGCTCGATGTGCAATGGCTCAGTCCAACTCTGCTGGTCTGGGGCATCGGCATACCGATTGTCGGGTATGTGATGAATAAGCTCAGTCGGTTCATCAAGACCCGTGATGAGATGGTTCGCTCGCTTACAGATAAAGAAAAACCCCGCCTGGTGTTCGAAATCGATCAGGAGTTTCGAGAACTGCTAACTGGAAATCAAAGAATCGACAGAGATGGCTATGAAGTCTTGGCGCAGAAAATAAGAGAATTTACAGAGCGAGAGGTCAGGCCGGTAAGTCATAAGTTATGGCTGAGTGAGGTCAATAGAAAATCCAAGTTCCCACTTTTTGCGCTTGTCAAGCTGTCGCTAATCAAAAATGAAATGCCAGTGGTGCTTTATTCAACGCTGGCACTTTGGCTGATGCTAGTCGCAGCAATCGGTCAGTATGGAGCTTTGGTGGCAATCGGCTTTTTCTCGATTGACGCGCTGGTGTTTATTGCAAGCCTGCTTGTTTATAAGAGGTTTTTTAGAAAAAGATCTCTTGCCAGAGTTTTTTTGTTTCCCCCGATTGCTTCAACCCTGATTTTCTTGGAGCGGACATTGGTCAGGCCCTCGTTAGAGATTGATCAAATCATCGGTGGCTGGGTGGTTCTGACCGTGTGGCTGTTTACTGCTCTGCTGTTTGCAGGGGGTGTGGTTCAGTCCGAAAAGACTCAGAAGCAGATTTTGAGCGAATTAGAGGAAAATCTAAAGGCTGGCGAAAGACTTTCTCAACTGCAAGCAGAGGTCAGCCAAAAAGGAGCTGGGGACCTGGCCAAATTCATCCACGGAACCGTTCAGTCAAAACTCATGGCTTACAGCCTGCAATTGGAGCAGGCAAATGAGGACAAAAACAATCAAGAGGCAAGCAGGATACGAGAACTCGTTGGAAATCTGATTGCCAATCCATTGGCGGAGTATGAACCAGAAACCAACCAGTCCATGCAGGCCTCGCTTTCTGCTATTGCGCAACAGTGGCAAGGTTTGGTTGACGTCAGGTTAGAAATCTCAGGGGTGGTCGAAGGTAGCCGGGCGATTGAGGAGATAGTCTCGGAGGGAGTTTCAAATGCTTATAAGCACGGTTATGCAGAGAAGGTAGACGTGCTAATCAGCGACCAGGGAGAGCATCTATTGATTGAAATTACTGACGATGGCATTGGGCCTCGCTCCGGCAAGGGTGGTTTTGGTCTGCAGATGGTGAAATCGGTCACCGCTGGAAACTGGAGTTTTGAAAGATCAGACACTGGTGAAGGAAGCACTCTCAGGGCAATGGTTCCTAAAGAGGGAAGCAATGCTTAGAAAAATCACCAACCAGCCACTGAGCTACCCCTGGGGCTCAACACATCTGATTCCTGACCTAATCGGCCTTGAAGAATCAGAGACCCCTCTTTCGGAAGTTTGGTTTGGGACTCATCCGGTTTCTCCTGCTAGGACTGAAACCGGTGAGGAACTAAAGGATTTATCAGGAGATCTTGGCTTCCTGGTGAAGTTCTTATCAGCCGCCAGTCCACTATCGATTCAGTCACATCCAAACCTGAAACAGGCTAAAAGTGGATTCGAAGATGAGCAGGTCCGAGAAGTTCCCATTGACGATTTTTCTAGAAACTTCAAAGATGCAAATCACAAACCAGAGCTATTAATTGCCATCAGCCCATTCAGGGTTCTCAGTGGTTTTAGACCCGTTAGC
>CAJXMQ010000047.1 GCA_913056225.1 uncultured Micrococcales bacterium
CTGACTCAGATTCCTATTTGCTTTCTAAGCATGTCAACGTGCCCCTTTGCTTTCACGTTATAAAACGCATGGGCAATGTTTCCATCCTCATCAATTACAAATGTTGAACGAATCACACCCTCGTATTCTTTCCCATACATCTGCTTCAATCCGTAAGCCCCATAGAGCTTTTGAACCTCGTTTTCAGGGTCCGAAAGCATCGGGAAGTTCAGACTCTCTTTTTGTCTAAACTTGTCCAGTTTGGCCGGTTTGTCAGGGCTTACGCCAATAACTGAATAGCCGAGTGACTTAAGGGAATTGAGGTTGTCTCTGAAATCGCAGGCCTGGTTGGTGCAACCAGGAGTTCCAGCCGCAGGGTAAAAATACAGAATCGTTTTCTGACCCTTAAAACTTTCCGATGACATTTCGTTTTCTTCGCTGTCCAACAGTTTGAACGCGGGGGCTTTGTCGCCTTTTTCTAATTTGCTCATGCAATTAACAAGCCTCCCCGAGGTTTAGCTATTCCCCTTGGAAGGTTTCACCTTTGACCAAACAAACATGGTGAGGCTCACGAGGGCAAAACCAAAAAATAAGTCCTCTACGGGGGCAAACGCAACCCTCGTTCCACCAATGGCGTCAGGGTTGTAGGTGACAATCTCATTGAAAGTCAGGTAGCCGTTGGTCAAAAGCTGGAAAAAGACAACAATTCCATACGCTAGCCAAAAGCGTATGTCAGATAGCAAACCCGTCTTCAAGACAAATATCTCGGCCAGAACGACGATCACGATTGCCGCTTGGGCTAATAGAAAATAGGGCATTAGGACCTAACCGCCTTTCTGATTCTCGCTAACCATTTTTGAACTGTTGGCAAAAAATTTCGAACACCTTCAAGGGTCAACATTGCAGCTATAGGAATGATGATGAAAAACAGGTACTCCTCGAGTGGGATGTTCAGGGGTCCATAGATTCCGAGAGTTTGCGCTGGATCGAAAAACCAGTGGCCTTGGGCAATAGCGTAGGCATCCCAAGCCACAAAAAATGGGACCACGATGGCAAGGGTTTTCAATACTCTCTTCGGGTCTCGCAACACCCTTGTGTCAAAGGCGAATTCAAGCCACCAGGAGGCAACAACCACGAAGCCCAACATTGCCATGTAGGACCATTCTCCAAACAAGCGAGCCTTCTCTCTTGGCTTCTTCTAAAATCGAGTCATGCAATCACAGCTGACGCTTCTGAATCGTCTCCGATTGATTTCCCGACTGGCAATTCTATTCGGAATTTCGGTTGGCGTTTTTCACCTCTTGGTTGGGGGCATCTCGATTGAAGTGCAAGTACTGTTGGCGCTATTGGCCCTTGCAGTTGGAATCCCTCACGGGGCAGTCGACCACTTGGTAACTGTTCCGAAAATGGCCTCTCTCCGGATGGTTATTTTTCTAAGCGTTTATCTGGCTGCGGTTGGTTTGGCCATTTGGTTTATTCTCAGCGCCAACCTTTTGGGGTTTCAGCTTGTGGTTCTAATGAGCGCTATTCACTTCGGGATTGGTGATGCAGCCTTTATTTCAGAAATCGATTCTCGCAATCAAAGAAATAGCCTTCCCAAAATTCCCTATGCGATTGCAGCTGGCTTCACCCCAGTGATGATTCCGTTGGTGAATCAACAAAGCTCCGAGGCGCTGGCGGCGGTGAATCCTGCTTTGATTGGCTGGGCAGGAGCTTTAGAAAGCTGGTTGTATTTCGGCATGATTGGGATTGCACTGGCCTCGATTATTTGGATGGCTGTTGCCAAGCGCGCGGATGCCGCTTTTGATATTTCTCTGCTGCTGGCAATATCTCTGTTTACTCCGCCTTTGGTGGCATTCGCTTTTTACTTTGGTCTCTGGCACGCACTGAGACACACCGGCAGGCTAAGCCTGGAACTTCCCGCTTCGGTAAAGGCTCACACCTCAAATCTGACAGGCAAGGCTTTCTGGTCTTCTGTGAATGCCGGGGTACCAGCTCTAGTTTTGGTAGTTGCTTTCACGATAGGCCTGGCTGTCACGATTGGACTAAACCTCAGCACTGAGTTTTTATGGATTTTATTGGTTGTAATCTGGGCACTAACGGTGCCACACATGGCACTCACCGCCAGATTAGACATGAGGGCATTGAAATGACAGATCAACTGCAAATTCTGAGAAGTCGAAAAAGTGTCAAGTGGCAAAAGTTTCCCAATGATGTGATTCCAATGCACGTTGCTGAGATGGATTTTCCTATCTCAGATGCAATCAAGTCAGCCATTATTTCGATGACTGAAAAAGACGACCTCGGCTATGCTTTCCCGCTACCTGAATTGGGAATCGCATTCAGTGATTTCTCGTCCAGGCACTGGGGATTCAGGGTCAATCCAGAGTTGGTTTTGCCAGCAACCGACGTAGGAGTTGCAGGTGTGGAATTGTTACGCTCCCTGATTCCAAATGGGGGTCGGGTCCTGGTGAACTCACCAATTTATGCTTCGTTTAGAAAATGGATTTTCGAGGCTAAATCGGAAATCATAGACGCGCCACTCTCGCTTGAAGGCAGAGCATGGAAATTGGACTTGGATGCCATCGAGACGGCCTTCAAATCTGGCATCGATGTTTATCTGCTCTGCTCTCCACACAACCCGGTTGGCGCTGTTCATTCAAAAGCGGATCTAGAGAAGATTGCGGAGTTAGCTTCAGAACACGGCGTGACCGTAATTGCCGATGAAATTCATGCACCACTCACCCACTCATCAGAAACCTTCGTCCCATTCGCGTCTGTCTCTGAGGCGGCCAGGGATGTTGGAATCACCATCACCTCTAGCTCGAAAAGCTTCAACACAGCTGGGGTCAAGGGTGGTCTAATTTCATTTGAAAGCGAAAAGCTCAAGCAATCCGCAACAGAAAAGCTACCGATGGCGGTTCCCTACAGAACATCTATTTTGGGAATTGCTGCAATGATCGCAAGCTTCACTGATTCTGATAAGTGGCTTAGCAAAACAGTGACTCAAATCGAGAAAAACTTTGAGTTACTGAACCACCTACTTTCCAATTCTGGTTGGGCAAAAACATTTGATGAAAAGGCAACCTATTTGGCATGGCTGGACGTAGGAGGTCTTGGCCTGGATCAACCAGCCAAAGAGATATTGGAAAAGGCAAGGGTTGCAGTTGTGCCAGGAAGTGATCACTCAATTGACGATCAAGGTTATAAGCAATACGTGCGAATGAATCTTGGAACTTATCCAGAGATCATCGAGCAGGCAGTCGAGTCAATCAGCTCGTTTGCAAAAACTCGATAATTATCAAACTAACAACGGCTCCGGCGAAAATATTGAGCCACAGAAAGCTTTTCCAACCCCAATTTGCTTTTTCACAATCTTCGTCTGACAGGTTCCAATAGGGAATCAGAATTCCGACATAGGGGATCAGCGCTATTGCCGCTATTGCCTGAGGTGGACCAGAACCGACCAACAAAACAGCGGAGAGCAAATACAGGCCAACCGCAAGCCTCACAGTCCAACGAGCGCCGACAGTGGTGGCAATCGAACCAATGTTTGCCAGTCTGTCTGCCTTTACGTCTTGGACCGCACCAAAGGCGTGTGAAGCCATGGACCAAAAAAACAGCGCGCCAATAATCGGCAAGGTTAGAACCAGTTGGTCAGCAGAACCTGCAACCGAAATTGCAAACACAAGAGGCCCGGTGAAGTGGGCTGCGCTGGTCATCGAATCTAAAAAGGGAATCTCTTTGAAGCGAAGACCCTTAATTGAATACGCCACGACACTAAACAAAGTGACAAGCAGAATTACAGAGCTCAGCAAATCACTAATGAAAAACAAATAGGCAGAAAACGGGGCAGCAATTCCAAAGGCGGCAATCAAAGTTGCCCTGTGTAGCTCGGGCTTTAGCAGAGCCCCTTCAATCCCGCCTTTTCTTGGGTTGGCCAAATCACTCTGGTAATCAAAAACATCGTTGATTCCATACATCAAAAGGTTGTAGGGAATCAGAAAGAAAAAAGAACCAATCCAAAAAAGAGCGTCAAATTCACCTGCGATCAGTAGGTATGCCACTGCAAACGGAAATGCAGTGTTAATCCAGGAGATTGGCCGAGAAGATTGAGCGATTAGAAAAAAATTGTTCATAACCGAATTCGAACGAAGTTGTAAACGGATGGTATTAGCACCAGCGCAACCAGCGTGTAGGCAAAATCCTCTATCGGGGCGACACCCAGGCGAATCCCAGAAATTTTCTCTGGGTCGTAGTCAACAATTCCGCTCGCAATAATCAGGTTGTCAAAAACAAGTGTCAGAAACAACATCACTGCCGCTGCCACGCTTAGTGGCTTAGGGGATAACCACTTGCGCATCAAAAACGCATAGATCGCAAAAACGGAAAGCACTGAGATTGTTAGCAGGATGTAGGTCATTTCAGCTTCTTCTCCGCGAATCGATAAACAACCAAAGTTGAATAGCTGAGCAAAATTAGGAAAAACAGCTCTTCCAAAGGAAGCTCTGGAGCCAACAGAATTCCGGAAACATGCTCCGCCGGTCCAATGAAGAAAATCCCCAGTTCAATTCCAACCAAGTCCCACGCTAAGAAAACAGCAACCCCGACCAATACCGCCAAAATGGTTGCGATTGGAGAAACAAACAAGGCCAAGCCATGCCTACGGTCTATTGCTCCCGTTCCCAAAATTGAGACAATCAAAGCAGCAAGGTAGCCAAATCCGATCAATTCCATTTAGCTCAGCCCTTTCCATTCTGATTGAGGTGTTAGCTCATGTTCGATCGGGCCATTCGATGAATCATCAGTGAGGTGCTTATAAACAAGCTCTGCGCCAATGAGGCACATAGGCAGGCCAATGCCAGGAATTGTGTTGTGGCCTGAGTAGAAAAGGTTTTTCAGCTTCTTGGAGCGGTTCTGCGGCCTGAAGAAAGCACTTTGACGAAGAGTGTGCGCCATTCCCAAGGCCGTTCCACTCCATGCGTTGAACTCGTTAACGAAATCGGCAGGACCCACAGTTCTGCGAACGACCACTCGTTCTCGAAGGTCTTTAATGCCCGCCCAGTCGCCAAGCTGGTCGATGATTTCATCGGCTCTTTTTTCCAAAGCCTCATCGCCCTCTCCGTTTATGCCACCAGAACCAATCGATGGGTCCGCTGCGGAGGGAACAAGAATGAAGATATTTTCATAGCCCTCTGGCGCCACGGTGTCATCAGTCTTGGAGGGCATGCAGACATACATGTTTGCAGGGTCGGGGATAGTGCGCTTGCCATCGGCTTTTGCAAATACCTCTTTGAAGCCACCCTCCCAGTCTTGGGTGAATAGCAGCGTGTGGTGCTCAAGCTGTTCAATTTTGCCTTTGACGCCCAGGTGAATCAGCAAAGCTGAAGGGCCGGGAGTCTTTTTAGCCCAAAACGACTCTGGGAAGGTCTGCTTGTGACGGGGGAGCAGTTTGGTTTCAACGTGATGCAGGTCAGCGGATCCAACCACCACATCAGCTTCGTACTTCACGTCCCCAACCATCACTCCGGTTGCCTGGTCTCCATTGCACAAGATCTTGGTGACCTCGGAGTTTGTGTTGATCTGAACTCCATGCTGAACAGCCAGCCTTTCAGCGGCCTCAATCAAGGTGAACATCCCGCCCTTGGGGTAGAACACTCCAATGTTCATGTCCACATGGGTCATCAAGTGATACATGCTTGGAGTCTCATAAGGGCTTGCGCCCAAAAACACAGCCGGGTAGTCCAAGATTTTTTTCAATCTTTCATCTTTGAAAAACTGCCCAGCGTAGCTATCGAGCGATGTGGTCAAAAACTTGATGAACTTGCCAGCCTGTCGAACTACTTCTGGGTTTGTGAAACCTTTGGCGTTTTTGAAATTTGTGTACAAAAAATTTTTGATGCTTAGTTGATAGGCGTTTTCAGCGCTGGCAACATATTTCTCAAGTGAGGCGGAGCCACCCTGCTCGATTCCTTCAAACATCTCCCTGTTTTTCGCTAAGGAATCACGAACAATAATTGGCTCTTCATATCCTTCAACGATTGTTTTGTAGGCGGGGTCTAGTTGAATCAGATCCAGTTCTTTTTCAGCCGTTGTTCCCATGAGTTTGAAAAACTGATCAAAAGCATCTGGCATTAGGTACCAACTGGGGCCCATGTCGAATTTGAAGCCGTCTTTTTCCCAGAGGTATGCGCGACCGCCAATGCTTTCCCTGGATTCTAAAACAGTGACCTTCATGCCTGATTTGGCTAAAAGCGCTGCGGTTGCCAGACCTGCAATTCCAGCACCAATTACTATCGCTGTTTTTTCTGTCAACTACCGGCTCCTAAATAGCTCGTGACCAAAATCCGAAACTTCTTTCCATTAGCAACACTAATTCTTGTAGAAATAAGTTCCTGTGAACTGGTCTTGGAAATCTTTTTGTTTAGTGCTGCAAACAATTCGCAGGCTGCTCGCACCGCTCTTGCAGGAGTTGAAGGAAGCAACGGTATTGCATTTCTTGCCTTGTCCAACTCTGAATCAATGTCCGCTACCAGACCTTTCTTGGTCTCCTCATCAAAGTTATCTACCTTTACCCCGGGGAAGTAGCTTCTTCCCAACCTGGAAAAATCTGCACTGAGGTCTCTGAGAAAGTTCACTTTTTGAAAAGCGCTCCCCAAAGCCAGCGCACCCTCTTTCAGGATCAGCGACTGCTCGGAGTCGTATTTTTTATCTTTGATGAATGCCTGCAGGCACATCAGCCCAACCACCTCAGCTGAGCCATAGACGTATTTTTTGAAACTCTTTGCATCATGCTCGGTGTCAGTGAGATCCATCTTCATGGAATCAAAAAAAGGCTTGACGATGCTTTTTTCAATTCCGACTTCCCTTGCGGTAACGGCAAAAGCATGAAGTACCAAATTGGTGCTATAGCCGGTGTCCATAGCCTTGTAGCACTCTGTTTCGAAGTCACTTATCTCTTTGGCTGGGTCCAGTGATTTTTCTCCCAAAGCAGCCTCTGCAGCCGAGCCATCAACTATTTCGTCGGCCACTCGAACCATTGCATAAATGCTCTCAATGTGTTTTCTAATGTCCGGCTGAATCAGTTTGGTTGCAAGCCCGAAGCTCGTTGAGTAGGAGTAAATAACCTCACGTGAGCTCTTCTGTGCCGCTTTGGTATAGAGAGCTAACCCGGTTGGTTCTCTGGTTGTGTCCATTTCCACCACTCTATGAGGCTACCGCTTTTGAATTTGATTAGACTAATTGCATGGCAAATAACATGAAACCTAGAAGCTCTGATGTAACTGACGGAATTGAGCGCGCTCCTCACAGAGGCATGTTGCGTGCAGTGGGAATGGGCGAGGAAGACTGGGTTAAACCCCAGATTGGTATTGCCAGCAGTTATAACGAGGTAACACCATGCAATCTCAGCCTCGACCGACTGGCCGAAGCTGCAAAGCAGGGTGTCTTTCAGGCTCAGGGTTACCCGATGTTGTTTGGAACAATTTCTGTCTCTGATGGAATCGCAATGGGTCACGAGGGAATGCACTTCTCGCTGGTATCTCGGGAGGTAATTGCAGATAGCGTGGAAACC
>CAJXMQ010000048.1 GCA_913056225.1 uncultured Micrococcales bacterium
AGGGCAACAGAAAAAGAGATAAGTAGAAACCCAAGGTCGGCCTCGGCTCGACTGAGGGCTGCGGAGAAAGTGCAAAAATGAGCAACAGGTTCAGTTTTATGAATAAGCAGCAGGCGCGCGCGCTGAGGCCGAAGACGCTGGTTATTTTGATGCCAATACTTGGTATTTCATTGGTGCTGGCGATGCAGCTGATGCTTTCAAATGCTTTGGCAAGTGGTGCCCACCAGCTGGTTGATCTGAAAAACCAATCTGAGCAACTGAATACTGATGTGCAAATTCTGAGTGAAGAGGTTGACTCGCTCTCATCACAGCAAAACCTTGCCGAGGCTGCCCAGCAACTGGGCATGGTCTCGAATGCGAATCCAGTGTTTCTAAATCTCGAGAGTGACAGAGTTTATGGACAACCAAAACCTGCGATCAGCGAAGAGAATTTGCGAGTCAGTGGAAACTTGATTTCAAACACCGCAATGACCACAGTTACCGACCTTGCAACATTGGTTCAAAACCCAACAGTGGGAGTGGCAACCGTTGAAATAAGCGGCGGGGAAGTAATTTTGTCTTCGGCGATGATTCCGGCATCGCCGACCAGGTAACTGCTACTGAGGGGAAGTTATGGGATCACACGAGGCTGAACCCAAAAACAGACTTCGGTTTATTGCTTTGTTGCTTTCGGCAATCGTCGGAATCGTAGGCTTCAGACTTGTCGAATTTCAGGTCGTGAACGCTGATGACATCAATGAGATTAGCTACGCCAAGCGAGAGGTTCAGAGAACTATTGAATCAGAGCGCGGATCTATCTTGGATGCCAACGGCGAGGTTTTAGCAAGAACTATCTATAGATACGACATAAACGCAGCCCCTGATCGAGTTGGGCCGGTTTTTAGAGATGTTGAGGGTGTAAACATCGAGCTGAGCGTGGGTGATATCGCTCAGGAACTGGCCCAAATACTGGACATGGATGTCAATGAGGTCTTTCAAGGACTCAGTGGTGATGGTAGCTATGCGAATTTGAAAAAACGAGTGAGTGCTGGGGTTTTCCAGCAAATTGAAGCTTTGAACATACCTTGGATTTATGAGGATGAAATTTCCTATCGGCTTTATCCAAGTGGTGCGGTTGCCGGCAACGTGGTTGGGTTTGTCGATGTTGACGGCTATCCATTGGCTGGCCTCGAGAGGCAATACAACACCTGCCTGGCCGGAGTTGACGGCCAGGAGACATTTGAGCGAAGTGCACAGGGTATGAAAATCCCATCCAGTGCTCAACTCACCAAGCCTCCGGTTGAGGGTGGGGATTTGAATCTAACAATTGATTCAGACCTGCAGTATTTTTCACAACAGGTGCTAGCGGACGCCGTCACTGATCAAAATGCTGAGTATGCAGTGGCGGTGGTCATAGAGGTGGAAACTGGCAAATTGCTGGTGGCTGCCGAGGCGCCAAGTGTTGACCCAAATGACCCCGGTTTGACCCCATCAGAGCACAGGCAGTCAAAAATCTTCCAAAACGCATATGAGCCAGGCTCAACAATGAAATCGATAACCACCGCAATTTCTTTGGATACAGGCGACTCCAACGCATACACCCAGATAGTTGCGGAGGACACAATGCGCCTGCCTTGGGGGGACACCATTGATGACAGTTTTAACCACGATCCAAGAAACCTGACCCCAGCGGGTGTTTTGTTGATCTCTTCGAATGTCGGCATTACCAAGCTTGCGGGTGACATTGATCGACAAAAACGGTATGACTATCTGCTTGATTTTGGTTTTGGCGAGGCAAGTGCTGTGAATTTTGAAGGGGAGTCCTCCGGTCTTTTGCGACCAGCTTCGCAGTGGGATGGCATGACGAATCTGACAACGCTATTTGGTCAAGGGTTAGCGGTAACGCCAATTCAAATGGCTTACGCCTACCAGGCCATCGCAAATGACGGATTGAGACTAGACCCAATCTTGGTGGAGTCCTGCACTCGCAATGGAGAGCAAACCATGGTTCCAAATCAGCAGTCCTACCGTGTTCTGCAAGCAGATGCCGCCAGGCTCACTGTGGACATGATGGAGAAAGTGGTTGAACTGGGTGGAGTTGGCTCCACGGCGCAGATTCCTGGCTACCGTGTTGCTGGAAAAACTGGAACTGCCCAAATCCAAAGCGATGATGGCTCAGGCTATGGCGATAAATTTGCAATTAGTTTTTTTGGGATGGCACCAGCCGAAGATCCTAAATATGTGGTGGCGGTGATGGTTTATAAACCTGAGGGCGCCATTAATTCAGCAGGCGCAACACCTCCTTTTAAGTCAATCATGTCTCAAGTGCTTCGTCACTATCGGGTGCCACCATCAACCACCCCTAGTGCGAACATTCCAACGGAGTGGGAGTAGTAGATGTTCAGACCTAAGAAACTTTCCTTTCAGCTATCAGAGCTAGCCTCTCAATTCGGTGGCAAGGTTGTCGGCGAAGCAAAAATCACAGGTGTCAGCCTGAACACATCCAGGCTCGAAAAAGGTGATCTGTTCATGGCCTTGCCAGGCAAGATTCATCACGGAGCAAATTTTGCTAAAGACGCCATCACCGCTGGTGCTGCGGCGATTGTGACAGACAGAGAGGGTGAGAAGTTATTACCCGAGGGTCTTCCTAGAATGATTCTGGCAAACCCCAAAAGGCATTTATTTGGGCTTTCCAAAAAGATATACGGATACCAGCCGACAATCCCAATTCTTGGCGTTACAGGCACCAACGGAAAAACCTCCACGGTTCATTACCTTGAAAAACTTGCCGCCCGCTTAGGTCAAGAGGTGTTTAGCTCTGGGTCAAGTGGCATGAGGTTTGGTTCTGCCAGCGATAAAGTCGGCCTTACCACTCCCGAGATCAATGATCTGGTGGCTGGCCTCAGTTATGCGATTGAAAATGGCGCAACTGTTGCCATGATGGAGGTAAGCGCTCAGGCCCTGGTCCGAGGACGGGTGGATGGCCTGATGTTTTCGGTCAGTGGTTTTACCAACCTAAGTCACGATCACCTCGACGATTTCGGGGATATGGATAGCTATCTGGCTGCCAAGGCAAAATTGTTTGAACCAGAGGTGTCTGAATTGGCGGTTATCTTCACCGACACCCGCAGCGGACAGAGGTTAAAAAAAGTCACCGAGATTCCAAGTGTCAGCCTGGGAACCGAAGAGGGAAGTCAATTACGGTTCACCTCAAAACTTGAAGGTGACAGCACCAGGGTTGAATTCCCCGGCAGGGGCATAAACATCCTCAGTGAGAACACCGGTTTACTAATGGCTCAAAACTTGGCACTTGCAATTGGAATGATTACAGAGCAGGGGATAGCGGGTCTAGAAACCATCGAGTCAATAGATGGGTTTGTTCCAGGAAGACTGGAAAAGGTGCACTCCAAGCCAGATGTTTATCTTGACTACGCACACACCCCGGAGGCAATTGCACTGGCTTTGAAAGAGTTGAAATCTAAATATTCAAAGGTTTATGCGCTAATTGGGTTTAGCGGCGAACGGGATCACTCCAAGCGCAAGCCAATGGTTGAGTTCGCAGCCAGCGCAGATCGAGTCATTGCAACCACTCAGCACCCTAGATCTGAAGGTGAACAGCAGATAATTGCAGACATACTCAGGCATAAATCAGATATGGAAACCAGTGAAGATCCCAAACAGGGACTTCAAAGCTTGGCCGAGGGCATGGACCCAGAGGGTTGTGTTGTTTGGTTTGGTCCGGGAAATTTGGAATACAGAGAGTTTAAGGATGGAAAAAGAGAATTTTTCCCGAGAAAAGTAATTAGCGAGGTCTTTGGTGATTAGTCTTTCGATAGCTGAAATTAGCTCAGCCGTCGAGGGCGAGCTGGTGGTTGGAGATGCTGAAGCCATCGTTAGCGGTGAAGTCTTCACGGATTCTCGCGAGGTTGGACCCGGTGATATTTTTGTTGCCAAAATCGGCGAGTATGACGATGGTCACAAATACCTGGAGCAAGTTTCTAAAATTGGCGCGGCTCTGGCAATTGTTCAAACAGTTGATGCCAGTCTGCAAACCCCTCAGGTTTTGGTTGAGGACTCGGTTGATGCATTAGGCAAGCTTGCTGCGTTTGTTCTAAAAAAAGTCCGGGCTCAAAACCAGCTAAAGGTGATCGGAATCACAGGCTCCAATGGAAAAACTTCTACCAAGAGCCTTTTGAATCAGATGCTTTCTGAGTTTGGCTCAGTGGTTGCTCCTCAAGGTTCTTTCAATAACCAGGTCGGCCTGCCCTTGACTGTATGTCGATTGCAGTTGGATACCAAGTATTTGGTTTTGGAAATGGGAGCTAGCGGTAAAGGATCAATTACTCGCTTAGCGGAGCTTGGAAGACCAGATATTGGCCTGCAGCTAAAAGTCGGCTACGCACACGCTGGAAAATTTGGAGGTCTGAGCGAAACCCGCAAGATCAAATCAGAGATGCTTCCATTTATTCAGGACTTGGCAGTACTTAATGCGGATGATCCAAACGTGTATTCCATGCGCTCAGAGGTGAAAAATTTCATTAGCTTTGGCTACAGCGATCATGCTCACTATCAGCTGTTGAGCTCAAAATTGGACATCCATGGAACTGAAATCGACATTGATTTGTCAGGGATTGAAAAAACTATTCGATTGAAAACACTTGGCGAGCATCAGGCAATGAACGCTGCTGCCGCACTTGCGGTGATTGGTCACCTGGGACTGGATTTTGATAAAGCTATTGCCAAGTTGGAAACGATTGAGTTTGTTGAACGAGGTCGGATGCAGTCAATGGTTGGAAACAGCGGACAGATTGTGATCAATGATGCCTATAACGCCTCACCTGAGTCGATGCAGGCGGCCTTGCAAACCCTAGCCACGCTTTCAAAGCAGGGCTATCGTTCAACGGCGGTATTAGGGGCGATGGCTGAGTTGGGGGAGTTTAGCCAAGAACAGCACGACCGGATCGGCAGACTGGTGGTTCGCTACAACATCGATCAGCTTTTGGTGATTGGTGAGGATGCAAAGTTGATTCACATGGGTGCCAGCCAAGAGGGTAGCTGGGATGGTGAATCTTTGTTTTTTGAGAGTATCAACCAAGCTTTTGAACATCTTCGTGGAAAGCTAACCAGTGAAGACTTGGTGTTAGTGAAGGCATCAAACAGCTATGGCCTGGGTCAGCTGGCTGATGATTTGACGGAGGTTTAGGTGCGGGCATTAATCGCGGGTGGCGGCATCGCACTTGTAGTCACTCTTTTTTCCACACCAGCCTGGATTTGGTTATTCAAAAAACTCAGTTGGGGCCAGTTCGTTAGAGACGATGGGCCAGAGAGCCATCACACCAAACGAGGCACACCGACCATGGGCGGTCTTGTCATCATTGCGGGTGCGCTAATCGGATATTTTGCTGGAAAACTGCTAAATGGTGAGACCCCCTCGGCATCAGCTTTGCTGGTGATATTTATGATGGTCGGTTTGGGTTTGGTTGGTTTTGTTGATGACCTAATCAAAGTTCGCAATCAACGCTCACTGGGATTGACCGGTTGGGCAAAGATTTCGCTGCAGGGGCTTGTTGCCGCAGGCTTTGCGGTCCTAGCGTTGCAGTTTCCAAATTCGAGAGGCCTAACTCCGGCCTCCACCAACATTTCGCTTTTCAGGGACTTGCCTCTGGATTTATTTTTCTGGGGTAGCACCATTGGCATCGTTTTGTTTATCGGATGGATCTACCTACTGGTTGCAAGTGCTAGCAACGGTGTAAACATTGCAGACGGGTTGGATGGTTTGGCCACGGGCGCCAGCATTTTTGCAATAGGTGCCTATGTGGTGATTGGTTTCTGGCAGTTCAACCAGGCCTGCAGCACAGCCTTAGAACCCAATTGCTACCAGGTTAGAGACCCGCTGGACATGGCGGTAATTGCAGCCAGCATTGTTGGTGCCTGCATTGGCTTTTTATGGTGGAACACCTCTCCCGCGCAGTTATTTATGGGAGACACCGGCTCACTGGCTCTGGGTGGAGCACTAGCTGCGCTGGCGGTAGTTTCCAGAACCGAGCTATTGCTAATACTGATTGGTGGATTGTTTGTTTTGGTTACCGGCTCAGTCGTTATCCAGAGAGCATTTTTCAAGCTCACCAAGTGGCGAACCGGTACCGGCAAGCGAGTGTTTTTGATGTCTCCACTGCATCATCACTTTGAGCTCAAGGGTTGGGCGGAGATAACGGTCGTGGTTCGTTTCTGGATTATCGGTGGCTTGTCGGTAGCCCTTGGTGTCGGGCTTTTCTATGCGGAATGGATTTACGGGCTGTGAAATTTGAAGGCTGGGGTGGTGACTGGAAGGCTCGGATTGCCGTCCTGGGGCTTTCCAGCACCGGATTTTCGGTAGCAGACACACTAATTGAGTTGGGTGCGCGGGTAAAAGTGTTTGCCAAGCACGCAAGTGATGAAAACATTGAACTTTTAGAAGTTATTGGCGGAGAGTTAGAAGATAGTGATACCAGAGTCTCCGCAATGGATGAGTTTGACCCGGAGCTTGTGGTTATATCCCCGGGCTTCACTCCAAGTCATCCAATGATTGAGCACCTGCGAAATCGTCAGATTCCAATTTGGACGGATATTGATCTTGCTTGGAAGCTAAGAGATCGTCAACCGAAGTGCAATTGGATTACCATCACCGGCACCAATGGAAAAACCACCACCGTGGAGATGGTTACTCATATTTTGAACAGCTCCGGAAAAAAAGCAGTAGCTTGCGGAAACATCGGAAACCCAATCCTGAATCCGCTGCGAGAGCCAGTTGAATTTGATTTTTTTGTGGTGGAGCTTTCCAGCTTCCAACTTCACTACATAGACGAAATCTCACCTATTTCCTCAGCATTTTTAAACATCGCCGACGACCACCTGGACTGGCATCAGGGATTTGATAACTATCTGCAGGCGAAGGCAAAGATTTATGAAAATACCCAGGTGGCCGCGGTTTACAACGTTGAGGACAAAAACACCCTTACCTCACTTGAGCAGGCTGAAGTTGTTGAGGGTTGCAGAGCAATCGGATTCACCCTCGGAATGCCTTCGGTGAGCATGGTGGGTTACGTGGAGGAAGTGTTAGCAGATCGAGCTTTTTTGGAGCAGAGAGCAGATAACGCTTTAGAGATTGCCACGCATGAGGACCTCGAGCAAATAGCACCCATCAGCATGCAGTTGCTTCAAAACGTCGCAGCAGCGTCAGCGTTGTGTCGATCGGTCGGAGTTTCACCGGCCGAGATTAAATCTGGAATCAGAAGCTTTTCTCAATCCGAACACCGCAATCAGTTTCTGGGTGAGGTTGCTGGGGTGAGGTTTATTAACGATTCCAAAGCCACTAACTCCCACGCGACAATAGC
>CAJXMQ010000049.1 GCA_913056225.1 uncultured Micrococcales bacterium
TTACCGGTTGCCAGGGTGTATGCAGAGGATGAGGGAACATAGCCCAGGTCATCAGCTGCTTTGAAAACTTTTTCTCTGGCCTTTTTTGAAACGTGTGGCTTGTCATTGAGGGCCCTGGAAACGGTTGCAGTGGAGACACCCGCGCGGGCAGCGACCTCTTCAATTCCAACCATGAAGTCAACTGTAAATGATTACAGTGAACTTTTTCGGCTATGATAGGCAATCGCGCCTAGCGCAATGGCAAGTTACCCAAGCGGCCAAAGGGATCTGACTGTAAATCAGCCGGCGTAGCCTTCGGGGGTTCGAATCCCTCACTTGCCACCACAGTTTGGATTAAGCTATCCATGAGATAGCGGTAGAAGGTGTTTTGCAAAAGTTCAGAGAATTCATAACCGGAAAATCATCAGCTTGGATCACATTGTTGATCGGCCTTGGTTTTGTTGGAATCGCATTCGGCCCACTTGCCTCTGCGGGTAATGACACCACTCCTGGAGCGGGACTGCCAGATGATGCCGAATCAGTGCTGGTTGAGGAATACCAAGATCAGCTCCCCAGTTCAGACGGAACTGCTGTGCTGATTCTTTACAGAACTACCGATGGATCAGAATTCACAGAATCTCAACTCGAGTGGGTGCAGGGTGAATTTGACCCTCAAACCATGATGCCCGCAGGTGGCGCTAATGAGAAATTCATCGAGTACAGCTCACTTGAAATCCAGGGTGAGGCTTTTGTTCCCCCTGCGCGAATTTCTGAAGGTGGTGAAGCTGCAAGCATCACGGTGCCGTTGGAGGCGACAGATAATTTTGAAATAACCGATGAGCGAATTAATGACATGCGAGTCATTGCTTCCCAGGGAATGCCTGCTGGCTTGGAGGCCTACGTCACTGGCCCCGAGGCCTTTGTTGCAGATCTTGGAAACATTTTCGCTGGAGCCGATTTTGCTATTTTGGGCGCCTCGGTATTGGTGGTGGCAACGATTCTGCTAATCACCTATCGCTCGCCTGTGCTGCTTTGGGTCCCATTGCTGGTTGTGGTGGTCACAGACGCCATGGCGCAGCAGGTTGTGGTTCCTGTTGCCGAGGCTGCCGGCATCACTTTGACGGCTGATAACACGGGCATTTTGGCGGTTTTGGTATTTGGTGCTGGAACAAACTACGCCTTGCTGTTGATTGCTCGGTACAAAGAGGAACTTTTGGTCCTTGAGGATCGACGTCAGGCTATGAGAAATGCCGTGAAGGGGGCCGGACCTGCAATTTTGGCATCAGGTGGAACTGTCGCCGTGGCTTTGTCCTTGTTGCTATTTGCAGAGATTGAAGGTCGTCAGGCACTTGGTTTGATTGGTGCTGTTGGAATTGTGATGGCCATGTTTGCCGGTCTAGTGATTTTGCCAGCAGCACTGGTTGTCTTTGGCAGGGGAGTTTTCTGGCCATTCATTCCAAGAGTCGGTGGCAAAAACCCATACGAAAACGGATTGTTTTCCAAGTTAGGAAAAGCAGTTTCTCGCCGTCCAGTGACCTCAGCTGGGGTTGGTGTGGTCTTCCTTGCGATTTTGGCAACCGGAGGTCTTGGCACAAAGACGGGACTGAGCTCCACAGAGGTTTTCATTGAAAAACCCGAAGCAGTTGCGGGAATTGAATTGCTTGGAGAATCATTCAGCGCGGGTGCCACCAGTCCGTCGGCTGTGATTATTGAAAACAACTACGTCGAGCAGGCAACGTCAATAATTTTGGGGGTTGAAAATGTTGACGAGGTGAATGCTGGAGATTCAACTGATGAATTCACCCAACTGAATGTAGTGCTAGATGCCGAACCTGAAAGTGCATTGGCGCTGGACACGGTTGCTGAACTGAGACTTGCTTTGGATGAGCTGCCGGCAGAGGCCATCGGCCTGGTTGGTGGTGATGATGCAACCGCGCTTGATCAAAGGCAGGCAACGGAGCGCGATCAGGCTCTGCTTCTTCCACTTATCTTGATTTCGGTATTTCTGATTTTGGTTGTTTTGTTGAGAAATCTGGTCACGCCGATTTTGCTGTTGATTGCCGTGGTGGGAAGTTTCTTCGCAGCCTATGGAGCCTCATGGGTGATTTTCCAAAACGTATTTGGGTTCCCGGCCCTTGATCTCAGTGTGTTTATCTTGGCGTTTTTGTTCCTGGTCGCCCTTGGTGTTGATTACAGCATCTTCTTGGTCACCAGGGCTCAGGAGGAGGCCAGGAAACTGGGAACCAGGGCGGGTATGCAGAAGGCCCTGGGGGCAACCGGTGGTGTTATCACCAGCGCTGGAATCCTGCTAGCAGCTGTGTTCTCAGTGCTAGGAGTGTTGCCATTGATTGCGCTAGCTCAGGTTGGAACCATTGTTGGTCTGGGCGTACTGCTTGACACATTGCTGGTTAGAACTGTAATTGTCCCTGCGCTTGCATTTATCCTAGGAAGCAAGTTCTGGTGGCCTAGGAAAGAACTAGCCGACTAGCCAAACAGTTTCATTTGGTTGCAAAGTCTGGGTTGAACCCTGGCTAGAAATCAAGATTTCTCCCTCGGGCATGGGGATTTCACCCTCAGAGAAGTTGTGATAAACCCTTACACCGTTGTTTTCGTAACCAAACAGTTCCCCATCAAGCCAGCTGAAACTGCCAGCCCCAAGGCTGTATTTTTTTCTTAGCAACAGGGCTGAGCGATATAGCTCGAGGGTTTTATTGCCACTTCTTACATAATTTTCATACTCTGCAGGCTGCGGCAGCCAGGTTGTTTTTGCTGTTGAAAACCCGAAGTTTTTCTCACCTTTTTCCCATGGAATTGGAGCTCTTGCCCCATCTCTTCCAACTCGGATACCCCCAGTTCTAAAAAACGTTGGGTCTTGACGATGCTCAGGGGCAATTGTGGTGTGGTCTGGAAGCCCTAGCTCCTCACCCTGATAGAGATAGCAGTTGCCAGGGAGTGACAGCATTACAAGCGTTGCCCCCATCGCTTTTTTGTTTCCTAACTCGTTATCTGGCTGGACATCCTCAGGTCCAATCCCATCACTCTGGGTTGGTCTTGAATAAGCGCTTCCAAAACGTGAAACCGCCCTAACAACATCGTGGTTATTCAGCGCCCAGGTGGATTGAGAGCCAACTGCTGAAAAGGCTTCAAGGGATTCATCAATTGTTTCTCGGATTGAATCTTCAATCCAGTTAGCGTCCAAGAATCTAAAGTTGAAGTTCTGGTGAAGCTCATCGGGACGTAGCCACTGAGCCATCTTGCTCAATGGCAAAACGTAGGATTCACCACAAAGCACCTTGCCACCAGCTTGATCTGCAGTTTTCCTTAGCTTTCTTAGGATGTCGTGAACTTCTGGCTGAAACCACATCGGTGGGTCGATTTCGCCTTCAATATAACCGCTGCCAGCACGTTCAACGTAGGGATGGTCGGGCAATCCCTCCGCCTTGACTAGGGCATGCGGTTGGTCAACTCGGAAGCCGTCTGCTCCCAGGTCAAACCAAAACTGCATAACTTTTTGAATTTCATTCAAAACCGCAGGATTCCGCCAGTTGAGATCTGGTTGTGAGGTGTCAAATAAATGGCAATACCACTGGCCATGCTTTGACTCTCTGGTCCAGGCGGGACCGCCAAACATGCTTTGCCAGTTGTTTGGCGGCAGCTCCCCATCGACTCCAGCACCATTGGCAAACAGATACATCTCTCTCGCATCAGAGCCGGGCTCGGAGTTCAGGGCGTTTTGAAACCAGGGGTGCTGATCGGAGGTGTGGTTGGGGACCAGATCCAAAAGCACCTTCAGGTTTAGATTGTGTGCTGTTTCCACCATCTCGCTGAAATCATCCAGTGTTCCAAAAATAGGATCCACCCCGTAGTAATCACTTACGTCATAACCGCTGTCTTTTTGAGGGGAGGGGTAAAAAGGAGACAGCCAGATTCCGTCCACGCCCAGTTTGGCAATTTCACCAAGTTTGTCGCTTAGGCCCCTGAGGTCTCCAAAGCCATCCCCGTTGGAATCTCTAAAACTCTTTGGGTAGATCTGATAAATGACAGCATCGCGCCACCACTGTTCTAGAGACGAATCCATGCGCTCTGGTCTGTGTTCAGCTGACCCCCGGGTTCTAATCCCTGTTGGGTCGAGGCCAGAATCTCCCCACCGGGCAGGTTGATTGGTTCACCCATGTTGGAGATGACCAAAACACCATTGTTTTCAAAAGCAATCGAGCTTTCGCTGCAGAGAGGTTCCAGCCAGTGAAGCTCACCTGAACCAAGTTTGTATTCTTTGCGCAAACGCAGAAGCTTTTTATAAAGCTCCAGGGTCGATCCCTCGACACCCTCCTGAACATCCCTGGCGTATTCGGCAAAACCTTCAGGCTGCGGAATCCAAGGGGTGTCGGTGTCACCAAAGCCAAAACTTTTCTTGTCATGTTCCCAAGGGATAGGGACCCTGCAACCATCGCGACCAACTTTTTCGCCATTGGTTCTGAAATAGGTTGGGTCCTGACGGTATTTGTGATCAAGGGTTGTGTGCTCGGGGAGGCCAAGCTCCTCTCCCTGATAGATGTAGGCACCGCCTGGAAGACCCAACATAAAGGTGCTTGCAGCGCGACCTCTTCTGAGGCCCAATTCCTCATCGGGTTGTTCGTGTTCCGGTCCAATTCCCTGACCCTGTGGAGGATTTTGGCTAACACCAAATCGAGAGGTGTGGCGAATCACATCGTGGTTTGAAAGTACCCAGGTTGAAGGAGCACCAACATCACTGAAAGCTTTCAAAGAGTCGTTCACAACAGCCTTCAATTTGCTGGCATCCCAGGGGGTTTCCAAATAGGCGAAGTTGAATGTCTGGTGATATTCATCAGGCCTTACCCAGTTCGCCATGCGGCTAAGTGGCATAACCCACGCTTCCGCACACATTGCTCGGTCTTCATACTCATCCAAGACAGCTCGCCAGCGACGATTGATTTCGTGAACTCCCTCTCGGTTCCAAAACGGATGCACAATGCTTGCATCAGTCATTGCTCCGCCCTCGGCATTGGAGTTGGTTGAATCTAGGTCTGGGAAGTCAAGGTCTTTCTTCATCGAGTGCGCAACGTCTATGCGGAAGCCATCAGCACCTCGGTCAAGCCAGAACCTCAGAACTGAGTCGTACTCCTCGATGATCTCTGGGTTTTCCCAGTTCCAGTCAGGCTGAGAAGTGTCGAACAGGTGCAGATACCACTGACCTTTGGTTCCATCAGGTTCGGTGATTCTGGTCCAAGCCGGTCCTCCGAAAACGCTCTGCCAGTTGTTTGGAGGGAGCTCTCCGCTGTCGCCTTTGCCGTCACGGAAGATATAACGATTGCGCTCTGGGCTGCCAGGCTCGGATTTCAAGGCGAGTTTGAACCATTCGTGCTCTGAGGATGAGTGATTTGGAACTAAGTCAACGATTACCTTGAGTCCCAGCGAGTGAGATTCGGAAACCAGCTCATCGAAGTCCTCGAGGGTGCCAAACAAGGGGTCTATATCTCTGTAATCGCTTACATCATAGCCGGCATCATGCTGCGGAGATTTGAAAAATGGTGAGTACCAAACTGCATCAACACCAAGTTCAGCAAGAGCCGGCAGGCGCTTTTTGATGCCTTGCAGATCCCCCATTCCGTCTCCATTACCATCCGCAAATGAGCGTGGGTAAACCTGATAAATAACGGAGGAACGCCACCATTCGTGGCCTTTGGCTGATGTCTGATTCGAATTAGTCACCCGCAAATACTAAGGGAGTAATGAACGCTAAGAAGCACATTTTTCGAGTTGTTATCGAAATCTCATGTCTTTACAACTTTTGCTTTTTTAATCTGCAACCGCTTACATTTATGTTGATCACAACAAATAGAAAGATTGTGTTTGGCAAGCTTTGAAAACCGCTCTAAAGTTGTCAAGGTTGAAAATGAAAACTATGAGCAGAAAAGTTAGAGCCACCGTCGGTTTGTTTATAGCCGCAACGGTTTTATCTGCTTGTCAGTCAACTCCCACTGAGGGCGGTCTTCCAGAAGATTTTGACGTTCCAACTCCCGACCCCGAGCCCCTAGAAATCATTTCAATCTGGGCACCGGAGGCGGTCTCAAATGCCCTTGCATCAAATGTCGAAGAGTTTGAGGAGTCATTTGGCGTCGAGGTTCAATTCACGAACCTTGAACTTGAGGCGATTTTTCAGAGGTTGCAATCCGGTGTCTATCCAGATGTGTTCTTTGGAACCCACTCTTGGACTGAGCAATTGGTTAGCGAGGGCCTGGTAGCAGAGTTGGAACTGGGGGTGCTGGGAGAGAGAATTCCGAAAAGCCTGAAAAACGCATTCAGTGTTGGTGAGGATTTTTACGGTGTGGCCGTTAGCGAACAGCATGTTTCGCTTCTCTGCAATCCAACTCTGGTGCCAGAGCAACCCACTGAAGCAGAACTTCCAGGCATCGGCATTGGCTTGGCCCTAGATCCAAATCTGGGGGATCCGTATCACCTATATCCATTTATGAGTTCTTTCGGTGTTGATTTGATTGAACCGCAAGAGACGGAGTTTGGAAGCGCTGCTGGATATGAATTTGCAGCATGGATGACCAATCAGGGCTCTGATCTGTTCGATTTGAACAATGATTATCAAACGATTGCCAACCAATTCAATTCCGGAGAAATTGGCTGCTGGTTAAGCGGACCCTGGGCGCTTGCCTCGGTGAAAACCAGCCTGCGAGACTCAGTTGTGGTTTATGAGGTGCCTGCGGTTGGAAACCTTGAGGCCAATGCATTAGTCGATGTTGCGGGATTCTTCGTTTCTGCTCAGAGTGATGATCCGGTTTATGCAAACAGGCTTGTTTTAGAAAACTTCACCGAGAGTGCTTCTCAGCTGGTGGTCGCCCGTTCTTTGACAGGAATTCCAGCAGTTGAGACCTCGGATGGTTTTTTGTCTGGTTTTAGAGAAACTGCAGCTAACACAACACCAACATCTAATTCAGAATTTATGAACCAGTTATGGCCTCTGTTGGGTTCAGCTCAGGCAGAATTACTAGCTGAAGGCGCAGATTCAGTTGAAATTTGGACAAGGTTTGTTGCCGAAGTGGACCAACTTAGAGGTAATGCTGATTAATTCAATTGCAACAGTCAATTAGATGGTGCTAATCTTTGCTAGTTGTTTCGCCCCGATAGCTCAGTGGTAGAGCACTTCCATGGTAAGGAAGGGGTCGACAGTTCAATCCTGTCTCGGGGCTCGGTCAACCTGTTGACCACGCGGCGGGGTAGCTCAGGTGGTTAGAGCGCACGGCTCATAATCGTGAGGTCGCGGGTTCAAGCCCCGCCCCCGCTAC
>CAJXMQ010000050.1 GCA_913056225.1 uncultured Micrococcales bacterium
GCAGATACGCTCAAGACCAAGTCTGATTCTCAGCCACTAATCACCCAGCGCTCCAAGCGTAAAGTCAAAGATGCTTTCGCCTCTCCTTTTGCGAGTGCTCTTGCAATCGTCATCGCGGTTTTGTGGTCAATTCCAACCTTTGGTTTGCTAGTCAGTTCATTCCGTCCAGCAGAGCTTATTAACTCCACCGGTTGGTGGACTGCTTTGGCAAATCCAGACTTCACAATTGATAACTACACCTCAGTGCTGATTGAGGGAACCTCCACAGTTCCACCACTTTGGTATTACTTCTTCAACAGTTTTGCAATCACACTGCCCGCAGCAATCTTCCCGCTAACACTTGCCACCTTTGCGGCTTATGCGCTGGCTTGGTTTGATTTCAAGGGTCGTGAGTTTTTGTTCTTTGCAATCTTCACCCTGCAGGTCATCCCGCTACAGATGTCATTGATTCCTCTGCTTCAGTTGTTTGCAAGAGGAGTGACCATTGGAGATGTGACCATAATCCCCGATTTGGGCATCACCGGAACCTACATCCCTATTTGGATTGCACACACCATCTTTGCTCTTCCGTTGGCAACCTTCTTGCTTCACAACTTCTTGCGTCAGATTCCTAGAGAACTGATTGAGGCTGCTCGTGTTGATGGTGCCGGCTGGTTTACCCTGTTCCGCAGAGTTGTCTTCCCACTATCCATCCCAGCTATTGCATCATTCGCAATCTTCCAGTTTTTGTGGGTATGGAATGACTTGTTGGTTGGACTGACCTTCGGTGGTGGATCTCAAGACATCCTGCCACTGACAGTTCGTTTGGCGGAAATGGTTGGAACCAGGGGATCTGGTTTAGAGGCATTGATGGCGGGTGCGTTTATCTCAATGATCGTGCCACTGATCGTGTTCTTCGCCCTGCAGCGCTACTTCGTAAGAGGACTGCTGGCTGGTTCAGTAAAGGGCTAGCGGCTAGCTAAAAGCTCACTGATGAACTTCGCTGAGTCCTTGGCTGTTCTTTTCTGAGTCTGGTGATCAACGAAGAATAGCCCGAAGCGCTTTTCTAAACCTTCTGCCCACTCGATGTTGTCCATCAGGCTCCAGCAGTAATAACCCTGCAGGTCAATTCCCTCATCAATTGCATCAGCACAAGCTGAGAGGTGCTGGAAGTAATAACTGGTGCGCTCTGGGTCATGGACCTGATCACCATCAATTTGATCTGGGAATGCCCCACCATTTTCAGTAATCATGATCGGGGTGTTTGGCAATGCTTTAGCCGTTGCTCTAATGGTGTTGGTGAGACTTTCTGGCCTGACCTCCCAACCCATCAGGGACTTAGGTTCTCTGGAGACAAATTTGACGTTTCCAGTTCCTGGGTATACCTCTGTTCCCTGACCCAAAACCTCGCCCTGCTGGTCATCAGCAGGCTCAATTCGGCCCGGGGTGTAGTAATTGATTCCCAAGAAATCAATCGGTTCACTTACAAGTTTTAGATCTTGGTCGTTTACAAAACTCCAGTCGGTGAACTGACTGGTGGATTCCTTGGTGAAGTCACTAATTCCCCTGCCCGAGAGCATGTCTAGCCAGATGCCGTTTTGAAGATTGTCAACATGCTTGACTGCATCCTGACACTCATCAAATTCACTAATGATCTCAGTCAGGTTCAAAACCGTTCCGGCCCTATTGGCATTATGGCTTCTTAGAACCCTTAGTGCTTTGCCGTGAGCAATCATCTGCTCATAGGCAGATCTGAAACCAGCTCTGGGGTCTGCAAGACCGGGTGCGTGAATGCTGGTGGCGTGACCTAGGAAACTAACAACCCAGGGCTCGTTCAGTGTTGCCCAGGTGTCGACTCGATCCACGTAGTGCTCGGCCAACAGCTCTGCATATTTTTCAAACTCATCACTGATGCCTGCCCACTGCCAACCACCTTTTTGCTGCAGTTCACTTGGCAAATCCCAGTGATACATCGTCAGTGTTGGCTTGATTCCTGCATCTAGCAGTCCATCAATTAGCCTGCTGTAATAATCGAGGCCTGACTGGTTGGGTTTTTTGTTTGCAAAGTCATAAACCCTGGGCCAGCTGACACTGAAGCGGTAGCTGTCCACGCCTAGAAACTTCAAAAGCTGAATATCTTCTTGGTAGCGGTTCACCGAGTCACACGCGGGGTCAGCTACGGTGCCATCTTTGATGTTGCCAGGAACTGCCGCAAAGTCATCCCAAACACTGCTTCCACGAGTTGAACTTGAGCCTTCAATTTGCCAGGAAGCGGTGGCGGAACCGAATGTGAAGTTGCTGGGAAATCTCTGTGCTAATTGCTTTATTTCTGTAGGCTCATATGACATGGAGTCAGTCTAGTTGACCACTAAACTCCAAAAGAGAAGATGGCTGAACACAAAAGATCCTGGTGGAAAATGAGCCTCGGCGCCTTCGCCGCGGTGAGTTTGGTGCTAACCGGATTTGTTGGATTTAACCTTTGGCAGCTTTCCAGAACATTGGAATCAGCAGCTGTTGAGGTCTATGACCTAGACGGTCTGGCCTATGAAAACCCAACGGATGCTGAAATTGCAGGACCTCTGAATATCTTGGTTGTCGGGTCCGACACCAGAGCAGATCAAGGTGCTAACTACGGAGATTCAACCGCCAATCTTGCCGATGTAATAATGCTTTTGCACGTGAACGAAGCTCGGGACAACGCAGTTGTAATGTCCATTCCAAGAGACCTAATGATTCCCATCCCAGACTGTGTTTCTGAAGACGCTCGTTCAAATCTGAGGTTTCCCGATTTAATGCAGATAAACCAAACTCTCAATGTTGGTGGACCAAGTTGTGTTTTGGATGCCGTTCAGTCGCTGACCAACATCAACATCCCGCATCTTGGGCTTATTGACTTCAAGGGTGTTATTGGCATGAGTGAGGCCATTGGTGGCGTGGAGGTTTGCATTGCAAACCCAATCAATGACCCCAAGTCCCAGCTTTATTTAGAGGCTGGAACGCAAGTTTTGGAAGGCGAAGAAGCCCTCGGTTTTCTGAGAACTCGCTACGGCGTGGGAGACGGAAGTGACCTAAGCAGAATCAGCAATCAGCAAGTCTTTCTAACCTCACTGGTTAGAAAGGTGATGGATGAAAATGTTCTGACAAGTCCAATCAGGCTTTATTCTCTGGCAACCGCAGCTGCAGAAAACATGAGGCTTAGTGCGAGTCTCACCAGATTAGACACCATGGTTGCAATGGCCAGGCAGCTGAATGACGTTGATTTAGAAAACATCAGCTTTTTGAGACTTCCGGTTTATGACCTGGACGGCGACTTCACTGGAAGGCTTGGACTTGCCGAAGGTGCAGAAACTGTCTTTGATGCAATCAGAAACGACGAAGAGATGGTGATCAGTGACGGCAAGCTGGTTGATCCAAATCAGCCTGAACCAGAAATTACTGAGACAGAATCTGCGGAACCAGGTCAGGCCACTGAAAATGACTCGACAGAGTCAGAACCAGCCCCACCGGTCACCACAAACATCGATGGCGTTACCGCCGCCGACGAGCTTTGCTCTAATTAGCTAAGAGGCCCAAGCGCGAAGCCAGCAAGCCTGCTTTCAGGGTTTGACTGACCACCGTGCATGGCATTGAAAGAACTGCTTCCATCTTTCCCACACAGACCTAAGATCCTCGATGAACCTCCTGGGTGCTGACTGATCCAATTCGTCAGGTCATAAACAGTTCCATTGATTGCTGACCAGCAGCTGCTGGCTGAGTCATTCTCAGCAACTTGCGCCATGGTGTAGCCAGCTGGCTCTTCTACCTCTGGCTCAGGCTCGGGAGCGGGTTCAGGAGCAGGCTCCGGTGCTGGTTCGGGCTCAGGAGTTGGCTCTGGCTCAGTGGTGGGTTCCGGCTCGGGTTCAGGTGCTGACTCTTGCTCCATCTGAGGAGCAGGTGCTTCCTGCTGTTCTTGTTCAGCAGGATCTGTCATCGGATCTGAGGCATCCATTTCAGATTCGCTCTCGAAAGCCTCTGGTTCTGTGGACTGCTCTTCCTGAGTTTCAGCTTCTGTTGGTGACTGCTCGGTCTGCTCAGACTGTTGGGTGCCAGTCTGAATATCAACATCATCTGTTGATTCTGATGCACATGAAGCAGTGAAAAACAATACTGCGGTGGCAAGCGCTAGGTATCTCATAGCCCTTCAAACCAGTGAAAATGACCCCAAATTCCTCAGAGATAAATTCTCAATGGCTGAATGTGCTGATTTAGGTTAGGCTGGTGCTCGCATTTGGAGACGTCGCATAGTCCGGTCGAGTGCGCCCGCCTGCTAAGTGGGTAGACAGTTTATAGCTGTCTCGAGGGTTCAAATCCCTCCGTCTCCGCCAACAAAAAACTCCCCCGAATTCTCGGGGGAGTTTTTTGTTTCTAACTAACTAGTATTCGGAGCGCTTTTTGGCATCACTCCAAAAATCAATTAGTCCAGCAGGCCTTCTGCTTCTAGCCAATCCTGAGCCGCGGTGCTGGCTTGAGCCTTCTCGTCACCCTCTACGCGGGTGCGAAGCTCAATCAGATCCTCGGTGGAGAGTGCTGCTGAGATTTCATTCAAAACAGCTGCAAGCTCGTCGCTGTAGATGTCTGAGTTCAGAAGTGGGATGACGTTCTGTGCTGCAATCAGGTTCTCAGGGTCATCCAGCACAACCAGGTTCTCCGCTGTCAAAGCGGGTGAGGTTGTGTAGATGTCTGCAACCTGAACTGCATCATCCACAAGAGCCTTCACCGTGTCTGGACCACCGAAGTCCTCGATGGGCACGAATGTCACATCTTCAACTCCGTAGACAGATGCTAGGCCAGGGAGACCATATAGAAGCTCAGCGAACTGAGGGTTTGCACCCAGGGAGAATGGCTCCAGCTTGGATAGATCTCCAATAGTTACCAAATCAAACTCATCTGCTTTTGCCTGGGTGACAACGTATGCGTCCTTGTCCTGGGCTGGGGATGAGTCCAAAACCTGGAAACCCTCAGGGACCGTAGTCGCAAGCTCGGCATCTACCTCTTCAGTTGAGCGGGCTTGGTTTTCTGTGTCATAGAAAAACAACAGGTTTCCGTTGTACTCAGGCATCAGGTCAATGGAACCATCTTCTAGAGCCGGAATGGTGGTCTGTCGAGGTCCGAGATTGAACTGTGTTTCCACCTCAAAGCCTGCGTTTTCAAGTGCCAGAGCGTACATGTTTCCCAAAATCTCGCTCTCGGGGAAGGCAAATGAGCCAACAACGACGGTCGTTGACTCCTCTGCGGCGACGTTGTCGTCCTGAGGTGCCTCGGTTGGGTCCTCGGCCGCGCAACTTGCCAGAACGACCAGGGAGGCGGCAGCTGCTGCCACGACTCCGACTGTTCTAGTTTTTGCTTTGAACATATTCTTTCCTTTCATCGACGGCTGTCACCGCCACCGCAGTCGATCCGTGTGATCGTCTGCGGACGTTTTGTTTTTTTGTGCGGTCCTGTGAAGAACCCCTTCTGGTTGTAAGACGTTGCAGGATTGCTAGAAATCCATCAACTACGAGTGCAAGGGCGGTTACTAAAATCGCACCCCCCAGTATTCGCTCGTTGTCATTAAGTCCGATACCGCTAGAAATGATTGCCCCTAGACCGCCAAGCGAGATATAGGAGGCAATAACGGTGGTTGCAATCACCTGCAGGGTGGCGGCTCTGATGCCAGCAATTATCAAAGGCAAAGACAGCGGAATCTCGATACGCAGAAGGATCTGCATCTCGGTCATCCCAATTGCCCGACCAGAATCCACCGTCTGTGGGTCAACAGATTCAACCCCTGCATACCCTCCAGCCAAAATTGACGGAATTGCCAGAATCACCAAGGCAATTATCGAAGCCACAAAAGCCGCCTGGGTGAATGGGACAGTGGCGCCAACGATCAAGAACAAGGCCATTAGCAGGCCAAGTGTTGGAAGTGCTCGCATCGCACCTGTAAAACCAATTACAAACTGCCGACCGCGTCCAGTGTGACCAATGAAGAGCCCAAGTGGAAGCGCAATCAGAGTTGCTATCAGCACCGAAACAAAGGTGTACCACAAATGCTCACCGATGCGCGCCTGTATCGGAAGCGGGCTAACAGAACCCAAGACGTAGTTGGCGGGATCTGTGAGCCACCGGAAGGCGTCTAGAAAGAATTGCATTACTCTGCCCCCCGCGTTGCCAAAACCCTGCGACCGTTAGTAATTAGCGAAGTTCGCCTGTTCCAGGGCATCAGCAGTCGGCCCAACAGAACTAACACGATGTCAAAAACAAGGGCAATTAGGAAGCTTGCGCCAATGCCAATCAGGATTAGCTCAAGAAAGTCTCGCTGCTTGCCGTTGGTGAACAGGTACCCCAGATTTTCTGAGCCAATGATGGCACCAACTGACACCAGCGCAATGGTGCTGGCCGAGACCACGCGCAGACCAGCAAGCAAAACTGGACCCGCTAGTGGGAACTCCACATGCCAGAAACGGTTCCAGGAGGAGTAACCAATTGCTCTGGAGGCCTCAATCGCATCTGTCGGAACAGCTGCGAAAGCATCTGCAACAGTGCGAATCAAGATTGCCAGGGCATAAATCGTGAGAGCGATGATGATGTTGCGCTCGTCTGTGATCCTGGTTCCGAGGATGTAGGGCAAAATCACAAACAGCGGAAGTGAAGGAATCGTATACAAGATGCTTCCACCAGCGATTATCCAAGATCTAAACAAAAGCCATCGATTGGCAGTCCAGCCCAGCACCAAGGCAATCACGAACCCAAGCACAATTGGAATCACGCTGAGAGCCACGTGATTGAGAGTCAACCTCGCGACTAGGTCGAAGTTTTCAAACAGCCAGCTCATCCAGAGCTCCTCATTCTTCTTTCCCTAGAATCCCTGCAGGCCTGCCCTCATCATCAACAATCACCGTCACACCGTCCTCACCCTTCTTCAGGTGGAGTGTGCGCTTGCCTTTGTCGGCACCAATGAAAGTTGACACAAAGTCATCAGCTGGGTTTGAAAGAATCTCCTCTGGTGTTCCTGCCTGAGCAATCACGCCACCGGAGCGCAGAATCACAACTTGGTCCGCGATTGCAAATGCCTCATCAATGTTGTGAGTCACAAACACCATGGTCTTGTGCAGTTCCCGCTGCAGACGGTTGAT
>CAJXMQ010000051.1 GCA_913056225.1 uncultured Micrococcales bacterium
CGAAGACTTTGTTGCTATCCACCCCAGGTTGCTTAGAAAGAAAACTAATTGCCTGTTCGGCATCAACTAACAGATCCTCAAACCCACAACTCCAGTAATCTCCCTGGCTTTTGCCGACCCCGCGCTTGTCATAGCGAAGTGTTATAAATCCAAGCTCATTCAGAGTTGAAACAAGTTCAGTAAACAGGTTTATTTTCAGAGTCTTTGCATTGTCATCTCTGTCTATTTTTCCAGAGCCGGGAAGCAGCAAAATGGCTGGCCTTTCAGAGGCACCCTCAGGGATAGTGAGAGTTCCAGAGAGCTGAATGCCGTGTGAATCAAAACTGATTGATTGCTGATTGACCGTCGGAAGCATAGCCAGAGTTTAGTGCGGGCTATTTGGTTTTTTCCGATGTAATAATCATCAGCAAGAAAGCTAACGGGGTGATTCACTTTGAAAATTAGGTTTGCCTCTATTTCGCTTCTTGGCCTTGTGGCTTTCTCGCTTGTCTCACCGACTGTTCTCATCCCAGAGGTGGGCATGATGCAGGGCTCAAAGGTGTTTGTGATTGATCACGGCACCCACACATCTCTTGCAATTCAAAAAGACTCAGAGAGCTTTATTCGCTATGCATACGGGGATAAAAACTATTACGCCAAACGTGACACTTCGCTCTCCTCTGGCGTCAGAGCACTGCTGGTGCCAACCGAGTCAGTCCTCGCCAGAGGGGAGCTTGAGGGGATTGAGAGTGCTGTTGACATTGAACGCGTTCTTCCAGTTGTTGTTCAGAAGATTCATACATTTGATGTCGAGCAGTCAAAAGCAAGAGCTTTAATTACAAAGCTTGATTCGATTCACTCATCTTCTGCGGAGCAAATTGATGTTCTCGCCTACGGTTTAGTCTTCGCTGATCACCCAAGTGATTATCACCTGTTTAGCAACTCCTCAACCATGATCGCCTCATGGTTGAGGGAGCTGGGGGTTAGAACGCTTGGTTGGGGAATGATTGCTTCTTGGGCAGTTACTGGAAATTGAAAAACCTCACGAAGTCGTGAAATTCTTCGTGAGGTTCGCACGCTTGGAGGGACTCGAACCCCCAACCTTCTGATCCGTAGTCAGATGCTCTATCCATTGAGCTACAAGCGCTTGGGCAAGCCTCTACTCTACACAACCTTCTAGCTAATTCCAAGAGGTGCTCTCGGCTTTGCTAGCCAGCAATCAGAACCGTGAGCTTTGCTCTTGTCTCAGCCAACACCTCGGCTGAGACAGTTGATTTCTTCTTGGCGTTTCTAGCCTGCCAGTCAAGTGACTTCACCTGGTCTGCTAAAACAACTGAGTCTTCCTCATCACCGATCCTGACTTCAAAGGGGTAGCCCTTGGATTTGGTTGTGAGAGGGCAGCAAACCAGCAGCCCAGTTTTTGAATTATAAGAACCCGGGGAGATAACCAGAGCTGGGCGGTGCCCAGCTTGTTCATGTCCTGCCTGAGGGTTGAAATCAAGCCAGATAACATCTCCCGCCTCGGGGACAAAGTTACTGCTCATTAGAGAAGCTCTTTGCCAACTGGAGCACCGAAGTCAGTTTCTGTGTGGGTGTTATCCTCTGTGATGTCAGCTAACAGAGTTTGCAGATCGTATTGATCTTGCTGACCCTGAATAACAATTGCCCCATCGCTGACTGTGATTTTGACCGGCTGTTGCAGGTTGAGGTTTGCCTGGGCCAAAACACTTGCAGGGATTCGAACAGCTGCACTATTACCCCATTTTCCAATAGTTGATCTCACGATGTTTCCTTTGTTGTGTAGAAACATTGTATATCCAGAATCGATATTCATATTTGTATTGAACATGAAAGCAATCTCTCGCAGGGGCAGAGGCTCAAATTGTGGATATGTTTTGCCGACTTACCTAAGTTGCCTATTTAGTTGTCAAAGGAATGGTCTCCATCAACACCCGGTCGATATAGATCCTGACCTTAATATCAACTCCTGCTCCCGTAAAGTCGGTGACTCGGAATAGGTTGTTATCCCTCGAGGGAATTGATGGGATAACAACCCAGTCTCTTCCTATCTTTGCCGATAAACGGCTTCCCTCGTGTCCCAGAGCGTAGACAGCGACGTAGCCCTTAAAGCTTCCGGCATTGACCTTTTGCTTTTGTTCTTCCGATTCAGTTTCAATCCCGGGCTCTAAAACTGCTTCGGGCTTAATCTCTAAGCCGTTGAGATATTTGGCTGTTCCATACCTAGACCTAACAGTTAGCTCATGGATTCCCTCGGCTAAGCCTGATGGTAAAACAAAACTAAAAGAGGAATAGCTGGTTTGACTAACCTCGACGGTTATGCCACCGATGATTACGGCGTTGACCGTTGACAGTCTCAATCCCTTGACCGTAACAGTCTCTAATCCAGCCGTGGTGAAATCTTGATTCTCAGAACGATCGACGCTAGTAACAACTGGTCCCATGAAGACAGGTGCTGGAGCGGGTGCTGGAGCCGGAAGTTCATTCCATTGAGCGGTGAGTGTTAGGTCCTTCGTGAGATTTACTGTCTGCCCAACGGTATAAGAATTTCCATCAGCGTCCCCCCAGCCAGCAAACTCGTAACCACTGCGAGAAAGATCTCCCCGGCCGGGAGCGGTTATGGATGTTTGATCTGTTTGCGCTGCAGCTGAACCAATATCAGCGCCGCCATCGTTGAAGCTGACATCAAACAGCTCTTTGAAAACTGGGATAAGAGTCAGATCTGAAGTTGCAGTAACTGTTTCGCCCTCTTCATATACAGTTGAGGATCTTGGCATAACCCAGCCAACGAACTCGTGGTCTTCTTTATAAAGGCTTGAGCGACCTGGAACGACAAAGGTTGGCTTGGCGCTGACTTGAGCCGGTGGCTTTCCTGAAACACCAGATTCCCCCAGTACGAGGAAAGAAATCTCATAAATGTCCTGCCAAATAGCAAATAATTCCGATCCATCAAAACCGTTGATTGCCTCGCCAACCTCAAATAGATTTCCCGATCCATCTCTGGTATCGCTCCAACCTAAAAACTCTGCATCGTCTCGCGAAAACGGGCTTAAGATTGTGTCAATGCCGGCACCACCGTTTGCATATCCAAGCCGACCGATGCCAATAAGACCATCATCGTTTTCAAAGTTAGGCTGGAAATAAAATCTATTACCTAAAAAGCCCGTCTCAGCAATCCCCATTGGGACTGGGTAGCCATCAAAAACTGATCCTATGAACCCGTCTTCGCCACTTCCATCAGCAGTTCCCTCTGTATCAGGGGCTTGAACATACCATTGAGACAAACTGCCAATGAGAGTGTCCGTGACACTGATACCCGTGTATGAACTAATTGCCGATTTATTCGCCGCATCTATCTTTACTATGTGGTCTCCAGTCTGGGTGGAAGTTGTATCGTGAAAAATTGTTCTATCTGTTGTGATGATCTCAACATTGTCATCAGCATTGTCCGGTAAAAACGGCCCGGCAATTAGATTTAGCCGGTCTGTTCCATCGAAGTTTCCCGCTATTACGGTCTCTTTTGGCTCATAAATCAGCTGACCGGCAGTATCGCCCCCTTCATAAAGAATTCCCGCCAAAGCGGCTCGATATGTTGCATCAGGTATTACCCCTCCAATAGAAATCCTGTCCAAGGTGAGAGTCAATGTGGTGCCTCCGATTGTGCTATCAACTCGACCTAAAACACCACCAAGCGTGCCACCTTTTTGGGGTTCATCATTGGTAAGTGAAACAACAGTATTTTGAATAGTGAGGTCGAGATCTGGAAAACCATCCTCAGGCAAAACATAGCCAATTAGACCTCCGCTGAGGTTGCCCGTGTCAGAGTCGCTGAGAACATCAAAATAAGTCTTTGCGTGGACCCTGTCGATTACAGAGGAAGACGTTTGAACATTGATGCGTCCCACCAAACCTCCACACTCCTTGAATTCACCGCATCTCAATGAGGATTCAATATCGATTTTTTCCAAGGTTGTTGATGAAGATAAAGTCGCCTCCCCGATCAAACCTCCAGCTCTTGTGGCGGTTGAGTGCTGTTGAACATTTTTTAGTCTTAGGTCTGACAGGTCGAAATCACCCGATGCCTTGCCAACAAAACCTGAAGAGGTCACGAATGAAAACTCATCAATCGCCAGGCCGTCTATTTCCAGATTCTGAATGCTGGCTAACCCAAGGATTTGCTCAAAAACACCAAGGTATCGCGTGGAACCGATTGAACTAGGAGTATTCACAAATAGATTGCTGAGAGTCTTGCCGTTACCGTCAAGTTGTCCTCTGAAATTCGAAATCCCGGTTCCAGGTTCGTTTCCACCAAAATCAATGTTGTTGATGATCTTAAAGTGTTTATCAATCTGACAGTTTTCTAGCTGCTTGAATTCAGCAACATTGGTTATCTGATAAGGGTTGTCACTGGTTCCGTCTCCTCCGGCAAATCCAGCGCAATCTGTTGCAAAAGAAGCCGACGGGGAGAGTAGTGAAAGGCTGAGGGAAGCTATTGCCATCGCGCTCAGTATTAGGGTTTTTCTATTCACTTCACAATTAAACGACCATCGAGGTCTAGGCAGTTACAGAGTAATAGGGAAAACCCTATGTAAAGCGCATATTGGTCAAAACTACAGAATTCAGAACACCAAGATAACAATTACCTAAACAGGTGTTCTCCCACTGTTGCAAGTGTATGCTCAGGGTTTACACTTAGAAAAGTTTCAGACTTCAACGCGGAAGGAAAGTGGTCATGGACAAGACAAGACTTGAAGGAAAAAAGGCCCTCATTACAGGTGGAGCCCAGGGAATGGGTGCTGCAATTGCAAAATACTGGGCCGCTCAGGGAGCAGCTGTTTGTGTTGCTGACCTAAACGAAGAGGGCATCGAGCAGGTTGCCGAAGAAATCAAGGCAGACGGTGGCGAGGCGACATTTATCAAGCTAGACGTCCAGGATGAAGATCAGGCCAGGGCAGCTGTTGACCACACTGCAAAAACCTTTGGTGAGATCAATGTCTTGCTAAACAACGCCGGTGTCAACAAGCCACTGTTCTTCCCAGACATCACCAAGGCAAACTACGACTTCATCATGGGTGTTAACACCTGGGGAAGTTTGAACGTGATGCAGAAAGTCAGCCAGAAGATGATTGACCAGGGCAAGAAAGAGTCCCCCTACAAAATCATCAACGTGGGCTCAATCCTTTCCCGTGAAGCATTCGACGATGTAACTGTTTACACCATGAGCAAGCACGCAATTCTTGGTTTGATCAAAGCAGGTGCTAAGAGCCTGTGGCAGTACGGCATCACCGTCAACGGCTACGGTCCAGGTGTTGTTCGCACAGAACTGTGGGAGCAGCTAGACAAGGACCTGGTTGCAATTGGAAAGTTTGACAAGGTCGGCAAGTCAATGGACGACATTGCAGAGAACATGATCCTGATGCAGCGCTACAGCTACCCAGAGGACGTTGTTGGAACTGCTGCTTTCTTGGCAAGCCCAGAGAGTGACTACATGACCGGACAGCTATTGATGATCGATGGCGGAATGGTTATTCAGTAATTAGCTTTATTCAAATCCACCCCATAAGCGTTCTTATGGGGTGGATTTTTTTATTCTGGCTAAGCTTTGGTCATGACTGATTATTCAAAAGTTTCAATTAAGGACCCAGCAATAATTCGATTGCTGGAGGATTATTTCGATGTCCTGCACTTCCAAGACATGGAGTTGTTTGACAAGGTCTTTCACAAGGAATCGATTTTGTATTCAGCACAGGGCGGAGAACTATCAATTCGTCCCTATGACGTTTATAGAGAAGCGGTTGCTAATCGTCAATCACCTTCCGAGCTAGGCAACAACCGAGCCGATGTGGTTTTGATGTTTGACCAAATCTCAGAGACCTTGGCTGTTGTTAAGCCGCAACTAGAAATGTTCGGTGGGGTTATGCAGGATTATCTGAACATTGTGTTTTTGGACAACCAGTGGTGGGTAATGGCGAAGATGTGGGAAAAGGTTGGGGAGAGCAACTAAGCAATCGGGGGAAGCTTCCAGCCTCTAATCATTGAAAGCATTCTGCCCATTGTCACCAACAGTGCAGCCAGCACAGCAGCCCAGGCTAGTGGCATTCCCATAGAACCAAAAAGTGAGATGCTTAGTCCTCCGCCAAGAGCAATCACCAGATAGAACTCATGATCGACAATTGCTTGCGGCAAGCGGTTAATCAAAAGGTCTCTGATGATTCCACCGACTCCTGCGGTGACAACACCGATTAGAGCTGCAACCAAAACACTCTCCCCACTTTCAAGGGCAATCAGTGTTCCGTTAGCACTGAACGCACCAAGACCAACTGCATCTGGCCACCTCACGGTCTTTTCAGTGATCTCAATAAATCTTGAGCGCAAAATAAACGGTGCCAAAATAGCAATGCCGATTAGCAACCACAGCCAAAACTCATTTTCTACCCAGAAAAATGGTCTACGGTCGAGCAGCAGGTCCCTAACCGTTCCACCGCCAAAGGCTGTCACGAAAGCTAGAAAGCCAATCCCAAACAGATCGGCTCCCTTCCTCACCCCTTCGACCATTCCAGTCAGAGCAAAAGCTAAAACACCAATAACATCAAGGATTAGTAAAACGTTGGTTGCAAGATTCATGCAGGCTAATCTAGCCCCGGAATCAAGGAATCAGACCTTAGCTCTGGGTCTGCCGAGCAATCAGTTATTCAGGCAAAGAGTTGTGATTTTGAATCGCTGGTAATCGCCACTCAGCCAAAATAACTGCGGCTCTCACAATGAAAATAAATACTGTTGTCACAATCGCTGCTTCAACTTTTGGAGTCCCCAGGGTTATCAGGGCTCCAATCAAAAGACCGCCCAGCAAAGAGATTAACAAATAGGGCTCATGATCGATGATCACCAAAGGTGTTCTGTTCAAAAGCAAGTCCCTGATGATTCCACCGACTGCTGCAGTGACAACACCCATCAAGGCGGAGACCAGAATTGTCTCGCCCATCTCCAAGGCCAATAAAGTGCCATTCGCACTCCACGCACCAAGACCTATT
>CAJXMQ010000052.1 GCA_913056225.1 uncultured Micrococcales bacterium
AAACCCACTAGACTATGGTTTTGCGCGGAAGTGGTGAAATTGGTATACACGCTAGATTTAGGTTCTAGTGCCGCGAGGCGTGAGGGTTCAAGTCCCTCCTTCCGCACTCTCTAGTCTGCAAGTTCTGGGGCTATCTCACCCAGCAACTCAATTGACTTCATAACTGCTTGATGGTCTAGGTTTCCTAGGTCCATCTGCAGTATGTATCGAGATAATCCCAATCCATCTTTCAATTCCAAAAGTCTGTCTTTCACCTCAGAAACCGAACCCACCAAAAAAGCACCCGGGTGATTCACCTGCATCCGGTAGCTCTCTGGGCTTGGCCCAGCAAAACCACGCTCTGCAGAAATCTGACCCATGGTCTGATGCCAGTAAGGGTAGAACAATTCCTTGGTGGCCTTGGCGTCTTCACCCAGCAGACCAAACCCTGCAATGCCCACTTTTAGCTTTTCAACATCATGGCCATGGTTGGCGGCAGTTTCCCGATACAGATCAACAAGTGGCTTGAATTGCATTGGGAAGCCGCCGATGATTGCGTAAATCGCATTTTGTCCCAGCCTGCCAGCACGAGCAGAGCTTGCCGGAGTTCCACCAGTTCCAATCCAAATCGGAATCTCAGTTTCTCCATAGGGCCTTGGCCAAATGCCTGCATTGTCCAAAGAGTTTCTAAACTTCCCGTTCCAAGTAATTGGGTTTTCTTTATTCAGCTTGAGCAACAGGTCCAGTTTTTCTTCAAACAGTTCCTCGTATTCGCCCATCGAGTCTCCAAATAGTGGATAAGACTCAATGAAACTGCCGCGACCAACCGTGATGTCGGCTCGCCCCAGGGAGATAAGGCTAATCTCAGCAAACTGCTGAAAAACCCTGACTGGATCTTCAGTCGACAACACGGTTACCGAAGAGCCAACCCTGATGTTTTTGGTCACAGCTGCAATTGCCGCAACCATCACCGAGGGAGAGCTGATTGGAAAGTCAGGTCGGTGGTGTTCGCCAACTCCAAAAAATCCGAGTCCCACTTCATCAGCTAGCTTTGCTCGTTCTAATAGGTTTTGAACGCTTCTTTCTGGCGGATACATCCTTCCGGTTTCTGGATTGACGCTGTTATCTCCAAAGGTGTAGACACCTAACTCCAATTAGTCTCCCAACTATTTCAACGACTTCTGCAACAAAACTGTCCCCAGCCATCTTCCAAATTTGAATCCGACTTTCCCCAAATGTCCCTGCTGCTCAAAACCAAGTTTCTTATGAAGAGCGATGGAGGCATCTGCACCACTATCGCTAATAACCGCAATGATTTCCTTGATGCCGGATTCTTTGGCAAGCCTAATCAGTTCCGTCATCAAACCTTTTCCATAACCTTTGCCGATCGCACCCGGTCTCAAATAAACGCTATTCTCTGTGGTCTTTCTAAATGCTGCTTTTTCTCTCCAGGGCGCAACGTAGGCAAATCCAATGACTTCACCAGAAGGACTTTCCAAAACAATAAAAGGCATGTTGAGTTTCTGCAGGTGTTCAAATTTAGAAACCCATTTGGGAACATCCCAGGGTTGCTCATCAAAGGTAATAACAGTATTTCTGACATAAAAGTTGTAGATATCTGCAACCAGACCCATGTCCTCAACCCTTGCTTCACGGATTTTTGCTGGCCCTGGCTCAGGTTTTGGGTTTCTGCGAAGCTTTCTAACCATCCTCCAGCGGGATGCGCTATCTATCATCAGCAGGTCCAATCAATGGGTTTCTCGCCAAGCCTAATCAATTCAGTATTCACCTTGCTAAAAGGCTTTGAGCCAAAAAACCCACGATAGCTACTCAGCGGCGAGGGATGGGGGGAGCTCAGAACAACACTGGAGGACAAAACTGGGGCTAGCTGCTGGGCTTGCCTTCCCCATAAAACGGCAACTAGCGGTTGAGTTTCACTCAGTGTGGTCACTGCATTCAAAGTGAACTCGGACCAAAGCTTGGAGTGTTGATCACTAACTCCGCTAATGGTTGTCAAAGACCTATTTAGAAGCATCACCCCTCTGTCTCCCCAAACAGAAATATCTCCTTGCCTAACAGTCGCTCGACCCAAATCAGAACGCAACTCTTTCAGAATGTTTTCTAAACTCGGGGGTTTGGCTCCCTCTGATTCAACCGCAAATGCCAGCCCGCAGGCATGCTCTGGGTTGGGATAGGGGTCTTGACCAACTATCAGCACGCGATAATCCTCAATCGGTTTTTCAAAGACCCGCATAACCTTTGATGTTTCAGGAACTATCTCCTCTCCGGCTATCGCCTCTTCGATTTCAGTCAATAGTTCTTTGAAGGCAGCCAGTTGAGACTGCCAACTGGGATGCATTTGTTCAAAAAACATCAATTTCTCCTGGGTCTAGAAAACTACTGTTACGAAATATATCCTTGAGGTTTGCAACGTGGGTAGCCACTGTCTAGCTTTAGAGCAAAGATTTCAACAAAAAGAAAGAGAAATAATGTCAGACTCAGCGAACTGGGGTTTTGAAACCAAGCAGATTCATGCTGGTTGGACCGAAGACCCAACAACTAAAAGCGCTACTCCCCCGATTTATACCTCAACCGCTTTCACATTCGATTCTGCGGAGCACGCGAGAAACCTATTTGCACTGGGTGAATTTGGAAACATCTACACCCGAATCATGAACCCAACGCAGGATGTCGTTGAGCAGCGGATCGCAGCCCTTGAAGGTGGAACGGCTGCACTGCTGGTTTCAAGTGGTCAAGCGGCTGAAACTCTTGCGATTCTGAACATTGCAGAGGCGGGTGACCACATTGTCACCTCCAGTGTTTTGTATGGAGGAACCTACAACCTGTTCAAACACACTTTCCCAAAGATGGGTATTGAGGTTTCGTTTGTAAACGATCAAGACAATTTGGACGAGTGGAATGCAGCTGTGAAAGACAACACCAAGCTGTTCTTCGCTGAAACCATCGGTAATCCAAAAACCAACATCTTGGACATCGAGGGCGTTAGCTCAGTTGCTCACAAAAATGGAATCCCGCTGCTGGTAGACAACACCATTGCAACCCCATACCTTCTAAACCCGCTAAAGCACGGTGCAGACATTGTTATTCACTCAGCTACCAAGTACTTGGGTGGACACGGTCAGGCTTTGGCCGGTGCAATTGTCGATGGTGGAAAGTTTGAATGGTCAAAATCAGACAAGTTCCCAGGCCTTACAACCCCAGATGAGTCCTACCACGGTGTGAACTACACAGCGGCTTTGGGAGATGCGATTGCATACATCATCAAGGCTCGTGTGCAGCTACTGAGAGACCTCGGTCCATCAGTTGCTCCTCAGAACGCCTATCAAATCCTGCAGGGCATTGACACACTCAGCATTCGTGTTGAGCGCCACGTTGAGAATGCAACCAAGGTCGCTCAATGGCTTGAATCTCACGACCAGGTTGAGAAGGTCAACTATGCAAGTTTGGAATCAAGTGAATTTAATCAGGCAGCCAAGAAATATGCACCAAACGGAATTGGTGGAATTCTGAGCTTCGAACTTGTTGGCGGTCGCGCTGCTGGTGAGAAGTTTGTCGAGAGCCTGGAACTGTTCAAGCACGTGGCCAACTTTGGTGATGTTCGATCACTGGTGGTGCACCCAGCTTCAACCACCCACAGCCAGCTAACTGAGCAGCAGCAGCTGGAAGCTCAGGTGAGTCCCGGCTTGGTAAGACTTTCAGTTGGTCTTGAGACTGCGGCGGATATCATTGGAGACCTAGAGCAGGCATTCAAGGCGGTTAAGTAATACTTGGAATTTCAAACCAGTGAGGACACGGTCCCAATCGGACTGATATCCGACGAGCAAACAAAACAGCTCATCGGACGTCCCCCTGCAAGCGGTGGCTGGCAGGATGGCGACCCGATTGGGAACCGTCTGTTCACTCACAGGTTTGATCTCTCCCTGGAAGCCGGCGGGAAACTTTCAAAAGCTGTAATCGCCTATGAAAGTTGGGGCGAGCTAAACGAAGACAAGTCAAATGCAGTCTTGGTTTTGCACGCCCTCACCGGCGATAGCCACACCGTTGGGCCAGCAAGCAAGGCTCATCCAACAAACGGTTGGTGGGATGACCTAATTGGTCCTGATAAAGCAATTGACACCAACAAGTATTTCGTTGTCACCCCCAACATCATTGGTGGCTGTCAGGGTTCAACTGGACCAGGTTCACTCAACAAAAAGGGTTTGGAGTATGGACCAGATTTTCCCCACCTGACAATCAGGGACCAGACTCTCTCACTGGATGAACTAACAAGTCATCTGGAGATTGAAAACTGGTTTTCGGTAATTGGTGGCTCAATGGGTGGGATGCACGCCTTGGAGTATGCAATCTCTCGGCCAGACAAGCTCGGCTCGCTTGGAATCTTGGCTGCTCCTGCCGCTTCAAGTGCAGATCAAATCGCAATCAACTCAGTGCAGATGGAAGCCATCAGAACTGATTCACAATTTTTTGGCGGTCGCTACTATGACAAGGTTGCGGGCATGGGGCCGCACCGTGGATTGGCACTGGCCCGTCGAATGGCTCTGCTTAACTACCGCTCACCAACTGAATTGAACGAAAGATTCAAAAGAAGTTGGCAATCGGAACTCAGTCCGTTTGGTGAGGGTGGCAGATTCTCCATTGAGTCTTATTTGGATTTCCACGGCAACAAATTCACCCGTCGCTTTGATGCCAACAGCTACATCATTCTGGCCGAGGCCATGAACACTCACGACGTTGGACGTGACCGAGGTGGTGTTGAAAAAGCCTTATCTTCAATCCACGTGCCAACACTTGTTTTGGGAATTAGCAGCGACCGGCTTTTCCCAGTTCAAAACCAACAGGTGATTGCTGATCACATTGGAGGAAAACTGATCGGTGGCGGGATTCAGGTAATTGACTCTGAATATGGTCATGATGGATTTTTGATTGAAAAAAATGAGGTCGGCAAGTTCCTTAGAGCACTGCTAGAGGTCTAGACTTTTCCAGTTGAGCTGGAGGGCAAAAAAGTGGTTACCAAAGCAAGAATTGCAGTTAGTGCTTATTTTGCAATACAAGGGTCGGCCCTTGGTTTAGTTGCCGTTCACATCCCTTCCTTGGAGCAAAAAACAGGTGTAAGTCTCGCGACATTAGGTTTATTGCTCATGCTTGCGGGCGTTGGTGGCTTCGTAGCGATGCAAATAATGGGGTGGTTTATTGACCACATCGGTAGTGGCAGTGCAACAAGATATGGCTCCTTGGTTGCCGGAATGGCAATTGTGTTTTTTGCCTTCGTTTCTGATCCTTGGACTCTAGGGGCTGCGTTTTTCTTTTTGGGTGTTGGACTATCGGCAGTTGATGTTCCGGTGAATTCACACTCCCTTCAGGTTGAGGATGCCCATGGAAAGCCGATATTCAACCAATTTCATGCATTTTGGTCTATTGGCGGTTTTATTGGCTCCGTTATGGGCTCGGGATTTCTGTTGTTCAGGGTTCCAATCGAGATTGGCTTTCCAATCTATGGGGTACTAATCGCCTTGGTTAGCTGGTTTTTGGGGGTTTGGTTACTACCCGACAAGCCCAATGTCACCAATCGAGACAAAGCCCAGGGCAAACAGGAGTCAAAACAGAACAGAACGGTGTTGGGGATGGTCATTCTGTTGGGGGCCATGGCTGCCAGTGGAGCGATTATGGAAGGCATTGCCAATGATTGGTCAGCGATCTACCTCACCAACATTCTCGGCGCATCACCAGCAGTTGCTGCTTGGGGCTTGGCTGCATTCAGCCTTGGGATGACTATCGCCAGATTGTCCATTGATGTGTTGGTTGCTCGCGTGGGGCGGATGCCAATCATTCGCTATGGTTCGCTGTTTTCTGCTTTGGTTTTGGGGTTGATGATGTTTCCGCAAACGGTAACCATTTCGATTTTGCTGTGGGCCGCGTTGGGTATATCCCTAGCCGGTGTAGTGCCTCAAATCTTTGCTCTGGCTGGACGTCTTGGTAAGCCCACCCACCATGGTCGAAACATGTCCAGGGTGGTTGGAATTGCCTACCTGGCAGCTCTGGCTGGACCGTCGGTGATTGGGCTACTAACAGTGTTCATGCCCCTGAATACAGCATTCATTTATGGTGTGCTGTTGGGCTTTTGGGTATTGGCAGGAAGTTTCCTCATCAACAGAAGCAGCATCAAAATCAGTTCCGCTGAGTCGCGTCTCTAATCTCTCCTACCAGCTCTTCAATTATGTCTTCTAAGAACAACGCTCCCGTTAGCTCTCCCGAGCTATCAAAGGTTCTGGCAATATGAGCGCCACCCTTGCGCATGCTTGCCAAAGCATCCTCTAGGTCCATTGATTCGGGCAGAGAAACCATTGGTCGAATAATCGCATCCGGCATCGCTCCCGGCTGGTTTTCAATTTCCAAAATGTCTTTCACGTGGATATATCCATTTACCTGCCCTTGGGAAACAAGTGGGTAGCGACTGAAGCCATGTTTGGCAACTGCTTTTTGAACATCCGCTGCTGAGGCTTTCTCTTCTAACACCACCAGATCCTTCATCGGCCAATAGACATCTCCGACTTTCTTTTCAGTGAAGTCAAAAGTGTTGGAAAGAGTTCCGGAGGTATCACTGAGCACGCCCTCTCTGGTGGATGCCTCCACAATGTCTTCCACCTGATCCAGGGTAAATGCAGTATTTGCCTCATCGCGAGGGTTTATGCCAAACAGCCTCAGGATGACATTGCTGATGATGTTGAGGGTGTGAACAATTGGTCTCAATGCAATCGACACCGCATAGAGCATGGGTGCTAACACCAAACTGACTTTCTCAGGGACAGCAATCGCTAGGTTTTTAGGAACCATCTCTCCAAACACAACGTGCAAATAGGTGACCAAGACAAGTGCTACCAAGAAACTGAGTGTGTATCCGGCTTGGTAATCAACACCCAGCTGCTCAAACACCGGCATCATCAGCCTTTGAATGCTCGGCTCGGCAACAACCAAAATCAAAAGCGAACTGATTGTGATTCC
>CAJXMQ010000053.1 GCA_913056225.1 uncultured Micrococcales bacterium
AGCCAGCCTTTAGAGCGTAAGTCTGGCCACAGCTTCAAAGTGATGCGTGTTTGGAAACAGGTCATAACCTTTGATTTCAGCGAGCTTATAACCGGCCTGCATGGCGTATTCAACATCTCTGGACAGTGCAACAGGATCACAGGCAACATAAATAATCTGAGCTGGTTTCATCGAGGTCAGGTTGTTCATCACATCTCTGCCCGCACCAATTCTTGGTGGATCCATCACCACCGTGGCCCCCTTCAACTTGGCTGAATTGGACACCAGGTTTTTCAGATAGCTGTCAACCTTGGATTCAACAGAGCGGGCATGGGGGGCGAAGGAAAGATTTTCAGATGCAAAGTCAACTGCTCCCGGATCACTTTCAACACTGATTACTCTTGTGTTGGCCTTGTCCTTATTGGCGATTGCCGAGGCCAATAATCCAACACCTCCATAAAGGTCATGGTTTTCTGCTTTGGGGTCAAACAAATTGTCATCAATTAGCTCGCTCACCGCATCAAACAGTGTTGTTGCAGCATTTTTATGCACCTGCCAGAAACCAGTGTCTGAAACCTTGAACTCAAACTGAGCAAACTCGGTGATTGTTGATGGCTTTTGCTCATCAATCACCAATCGAATCTCTCCTTGGTTATCAATCACTCTGACTGTTTTTGCCCCAGCAAAGTTTTCTTTGTGAATGCCTGCTGAGTTGATTGCCTCAGTTGCTAGCGGTAGTGATTGAACCTTGATGACATTATTGGAGCGCTCTGCATATGGGCCAACAATTCCCTGTTCGTTGACATGCAAATCAACTCGGGTTCGCCAGCCAAGTTCGTTATCTGAAATTGGCATTACCAAGCCATCTTCAATTTCCAATTTGGCAAATTTCTGCATCGACTCTTTGAGAATCTGTGATTTATATCTCAGCTGGGCTGGGTAGGAGATATGACCATAGTCAGCACCACCTGGTCTCCCGTTTACTGGCTTGGAGATATCTGCCTCGGGCCAGATATGTAGCCTTCTGGATGGGCTTGGCTCGATAACTTCAGTTGCATCAGCCTTGGCAAAATTCTTTTTTGATTGAAAAACTTCGGCATCAACAATGTCACCTGGGATGGCTCCAGCAACAAAGATGACCTTGCCCTCAACTCGGGCAACACCCCATCCACCGTGGGCGATGTTTACAATTCGAAGGTTTTTAGCTGTCTCAATCACCGCAACAGCCTAGCTGGCTGTTGCCTTCGGTGTTTTGAAATAAACCTCTACGGGAGATTTCCAAGCGAAGTAAAGAAGTGGTAGCTGCAATGGAAGTCTTGCCCAGGCAATGACAGTTGCAACCAAATCATCTCCTGCTGTTGCCTCGATTGCCATCCACCAGTTTCCTGGCCACACCGCAAGCAATGTGACAAATGCCAAAAGTGGCCCACCCTGAATCTTCATTGCCAACAGCAATGCAGCGAGTAATTCCATTGCCCCTGAAACATAGATCCAGTTCAATGGCTCTGGGAAGATCGGGGGCATGAGTGGCAAAAACAAATCGGCTGCAAACAGGTGCGCAAAACCAGAGACTGTAAAAGCAACGATCAGGATGACCCTGCCAACTTTTACCGCATCACTCATTAGGGGTTCTCTGGGTAGGAACTACCACCTGGGAAGTTTCCATAAAGTGGACCATCACCGGTGGTGACTGACTGAACCAACAGATCTCCACCAACAAATGCTCCACGCCAGCTGGCACCACGACCACCGAAGGCCTCTTGTTTGTCACCTCGGCTGCGGGGCTTATTGATTCCAAATTTGAATGCCTGTGATTCTTCGCGAACACGGGATGCAAATTCCTCATCATCGGTTGCAACACTGCTCACCAGGTTTCCGTTTGAAACATTCATGGCTGCAATCAATTCAGCTTCTGAGTCAGCCAAAACAATGCTGTCTAGTGGTCCAAATGGCTCACTGTGGTGAATTGACCAGCTCTTTGGTGGCTCCAGCACTGCCATCGGTGCAACATAGGCAGACCTGTCCTGACCCTCTAGGAACCTGCCATCATCCAAGGAACCCACATACATGGGAACTCCTGCACGAGTGACAGCCTCAGTGAAGATGTTTTGCAAATCATTGGCCTTCGATGCACTGATTACTGGACCGAAGTGAAGGTCGGGAAAATCATCATCCTCGTGCTCAACAGCCAGCGGGTGACCAAAGCGCAGGTTTTTCACAACATCCAAATAGGTTTCTAAAAACTCTGGGAAGAGTTCTCTCTGAACCACATATCTTGGATAGGCGGTGCAACGCTGCTTCGCGTATTCAAAACCCTTAGACAAGTGAGCGCTTAGACCATCCCAATCTGAGTAGTTCCAGATGCCCCATGAGTTCAATCCCTCTTGCTCCAGCATGTAGCGCATGGACAGGTTGTGAAGAGATGAAGCTGCAGCACGTCCGTTGTTTCTTCCTCCAACAAAGGCCAATGCTCCCAGCTGATCACTTGAAACCAAAGCTGGAGAAAGCTCACCACCTGAACCACTAATCAGTGTTACCGGCAATCCTGCACGGTGCATCATGGCGTGAGCCAGTGTCAGGGTGTGGAAACCCCCCTGTGTTGGAGTCTTTGCAATAACTGCATTTCCTGCCAACATCTGAACCAACTCGGCATGAACCAAAACACTCATTGGGTAGTTCCAGCTGGCAATGTTAGAAATCGGACCTCCAAGAGGCTCGCGTCCTTCCATCTGGCGATCAATTTCACCGATGTACCACTCGACGCCCTCCAAGGCTCTGTCAACATCAGCACAAGCTAGCTTCCAGGGTTTGCCAATCTCCCAAACCAGCAACAGAGCCAGAGTGTCTCTGTTCTCGCGCATCAGCTCAACAGCCTTCTGCACCTTCTCTTTGCGCTCAGCCAAGGGGGTCTTGCCCCAGGCTTCATCTTGTTTCTTGGAAGCCTTGACCGCCTCCATTACTCTGTCAACACCCAGCATGGATGGACCCAATATCGGCTTTCCATCAACGGGGTTTACGTGGTCTTTGATATTGCCCTCTGCTACCCACTCACCATCAATCAGGTTGTTGAGGCGATCTACGCTGATTGCCTCCGGGGCAGCCTGGGCTGCTCGTTCCAATACGGTTTGCCAGTCAGTGCCGGCTTTCAAAACTAATGTCATAGCGATTCCAACTGTTTCTCTAGGATGATTGTTCCCAAATACTTTGTTTGGTGAGGTATATTGCACTTACAAACAACTTGCAAATCAGGTGATTTTATGGAGATGCCGCAGTTTTCAAACTCGGTCGCAGGATACAGCCGCCGTGAGGTTGATACTTACCTGACTCAGCTCATGCAAAAAATCAACGAGCTTGAAACCTACAATTCCAGCTCTATACGCGAGCAGCAGGGTCTAAGGGAAAAAGTTGACGAGCTGAAAGCTGAACTGAGAAATGCCAAATCCCCCGGTTATGCAAAGCTTGGTCAGCAGTTTGAGGAAACTCTGAGACTTGCAGAGGTGGAGGCTTCAAAGCTTGTGCAAGACGCAACCAATGAGGCTCTTCGGGTCCGTGAGGAGGCGAGAGCAGAGGGCGATAAGAAGCTCTTTGAGGCAGATAAATTTGCAAACGAGGTTTTGGTTAAGGCTGAGCGAGAAGCTACAAAGATTCGCCGTAAGGCTGAGACTGACGCCAAGGGGCCGATTGCTGAAGCTGAGGAGCTTCGCAAAAAAGCAAAAGACGAGCTTGCAAGTGCTCAGCAGGATGCGAGCCTTCTCAAAAACGAAACTGACAATCTGATCGCCAGAAAAAAAGCAGAGGCTCAGCAGGAGATTGAAAGGCTCAGCACTCAAAAAGCGCAATTGGAGAGCACCATCGCCAACCTCGAGGCCGAGATTCAAAACCGATTGGAGCAGAGCGAACGCGAATACGCCGAGAGAGCCAATGTCTCGCGTGAGGAAGCCGAAAGAATCTACTTGGAAGCAGACGAGAGATTGTCTGCAGCTACAGAGGAAGCCCAAGCTTTGATTGAGAAGGCTGAACTAGTTTTCAACGATGCCGTTGACAAGGCAGATCAAACCACTAGGGACGCAGAAAACATGTCCACTGCACTCATCCAAGATGCTAGATATAGAGCAGAGCAGTTAGCCATGAAGTCGCTGGAGTACACAAAGGACGCGATAATTGAAGCCGAATCCAAGCTCGCAAGGCTTCCAATGCAAAAAAACCAGCTCGAGAGCTTTTTATCGGAGACCAGAAATCTTCTCACTCCGGAGCAAGAAGCACTGATTCGTCGTAAGCAGGTTCAAGAAAATGCAATGAAGTCAATCGAGGGTGAAACCCTGTCACCTGAAGAGGACTAACGCTTCAACCTCATTGAGTTCAGCACCACTGAAATCGAACTAAAGCCCATTGCCGCTCCAGCCAGCATTGGGTTTAGGAAACCAAGGGCAGCTACCGGAATCAAAAGAATGTTGTAGCCGAATGCCCAGCCAAGGTTTTGCAAAATGTTGTTCCAGGTCTTTTTAGCCAATCTCATTGCATAGGGAATGGACTGCGGATCATCATCCAAAATCGTTATTGCCGCAGCACTTTGTGCAGCTCTTGTTCCTGAACCCATGGCAATTCCAACATCGGCACCAGCAAGGGCAGCAACATCGTTCAATCCATCGCCAACCATTGCAGTCTTTGCCTCAACTGACAGAGCTTTCACCTGAGACTGTTTGTTCTCGGGAGAGACATCACCGAAAGCTTTGTCAATGCCGAGTTGTCCGGCAACACTGTCAACCTGAGCCTGGTTGTCGCCAGAGACAATGATTGGGGTTATCTGCTGATTCTTCAGATCCTTAATGGCAGTTATCGCACTCTCTCTGATGGTGTCGGTGAGGGTGATAACTCCCTGGGCAACTCCATCCCAGCTAACAACCACTAAAGACTTAGCTTCAATTGAATCAATCACTTTGGCAAGCTCTGCCGAGTTACTAACTTCAGTGTTTTTAGAAACGGTAATTTCTTTGCCATTTACTGTTGCCTTGATTCCAAACCCTGCTGTCTCAGAGCCATTCTCTGCAGTCAAAGAGTGATCTAAATTGGCAATGGCTTTGGCAATTGGATGAGCGGAGAGCTTTTCAACAGCTGCTGCATAAGCAGTTATCTCTTGCTTGGTGCTGTTTATCTCAATGACCTCGTTCACTGCGAGCTTCCCATAGGTCAGCGTTCCAGTTTTGTCTAGAACAATCTGCTTGATCTTAGAAAGCACTGTCAGGCTGTCAGGGTCACGGATAACAATTCCGCGCTTAGCTCCGTTTCCAGCACTGACCACCAAGCTCATCGGAACTGCAATTCCCAGAGCACATGGACACGCAATCACCAAAACCGCAACAGCAGCCTGAAAGGCAGTCTCCTGGTCACCGAAGCCAAAGGCCCAGACGATGTAGGTAACAATCGAGATGACAATAACGATTGGCACAAACACAGCACTTATTCGATCAGTGATTCTGGCAACCTGAGTTTTTTGACTGGTTGCCTCGCGAACAAGATCAGCTATGCGACCAAGCCTTGAGCCAGTTGAGTTGGAGCTTGCAACAATAATCAAGGTTCCATTCAGGTTTAGCCCACCACCACTAACAACACTGCCAACGGTTATTTCTTCAGGAACTGATTCACCAGTCAAAGCCGAGTTATCAATGGTTGCGTTTCCGTCAATCACCTCTCCATCAACAGGGATTGTTTGCCCGGCAGGGATTACGACCTGGTCGCCAATTCTGATTTCACTGGTGGGGATTTCTAGTCTTTCGCCGTCTCGAATCACAATTGAGGTCTCTGGAATGGCGCTCAGAAGAGCCTTCACAGAATCAGTCGCTGATCTTCTAGCACCAAGCTCTATGTATCTTCCAAGCAGCACAACTGTTGGAACAACTGCGGCGACTTCGAAATAGACCTGTTCGGGGTCACCAAAAAACAAGTTATAAACCGAATACAAATAAGCAACCAGGGAACCGAGGCTGATCAGCGTGTCCATGGTGGTTGCACCAAAGCGCAGGTTTTTGATTGTTGCTTCGTGGAATGGGTAACTGACATAAAACATCACGGGTGTTGACAAAGCCAGCGCCCACCACTCCCAGCCTTCAAAACGGAAAGCAGGGATCATGGAAATCAAGACTGTTAATAGCCCTAGGATTCCGCCGGTGATTAGCTTTGGCCTGATGGATTTTTGCTCACTTTTGCCCTCGCCGATTTTGTAGCCGGTGGCCTCAACTGCTGTTTTTAGCTCATCAAGGTTTGGCTCGCTGTTATCGGCCTGACCGGTGTAGGTGAGGTGGGCGGTTTCGGTTGCGAAGTCAACATAGGCGCTGACACCGGGAAGTTTATTCAGAGATTTTTCAACTCTTCTCGCACACGCGGTGCAAGTCATGCCCTCAATGTCTAGTTCGAGCTCGGAGCTCATTAGTGAACCGTGATGGCGGTGATTTCGTAGCCCGCCTCACTAACGGCATTTCTGATATCCAGCTCTGGAACGAACTCGGTCATTGAAACATCAGCCTTGCCAGTTTCGTGACTGACGACCACCTCGGTAACGCCGTTTAGTTTCTCAAGTTCCTCGGCAACACTTTTTTCACAGTGGCCGCAGGTCATTCCCTCAATTGAT
>CAJXMQ010000054.1 GCA_913056225.1 uncultured Micrococcales bacterium
CCTGTAGTCAACTAACTGTTCATCCTCACCTCGAGGTAGCGGCTGCTCAACCATGGAGATTTCAAGTTTTTCTAAGTGTTTGGTGAATTCTTTCAGCATGGGCATATCCCAGCCCTGATTGACATCAATGATCAAACTGGCTTCAGGCCTTGCTTTTCTGATTTTTTCTAGGGCAATAATTGGTTCATCGGAATCGAGTTTGATCTTGAGGTTTTTGAAACTTGAATACTCGCGAGCGGTATTCGCCATCTCATCGGGGCTAGAGATTCCAACTGTTGCAACTGTTTGCAGTTTCTTTGGAGTTATCTTCAGCTTCTCCCAAACCGATATTGAGGACTGTTTGGACTCAAGATCCCATAAGGCGCAATCAATGGCATTGCGAGCAGCTGAGGGAGGCATCAGTTGTTGCAGTGACTCTCTGTCAAAACTGGGAGTTGATTCAAAAAACTGGTTGATGGTTGCTAGCATCCAGTCTTGGTCTTGATCTAGGTAATAAACCCCGTCTGCCTCCCCTCTTCCAGAAACACCTTCTTCGCTCAGGGTCACAACAACGCCTTGAAGAGAGTGAAAAACATGGCCGGTGATGGCAAAGGGTTGCTTCAAAGGAAGCGAAAGTGGCTCGACCTTAGCTTTCAATGAGTGCCTCAATGAGTCTGTCTACCCCAAAACGGATCGGGTCAACCACCACCACTCCGTATTGCTTTTCCAATTGCCCCATCTGAGCTTTGGCCTCTTGCTCACTGAAGGCGGAGCTATTGACACTGATGCCTACACAGTGAATGTTTTTGTTTACTCTTTTTCCTATATCGACTGTTCGATCAATCACATCTTGAATGCTTGGCAGGTCGAAATCGGGCCAGCCCTTAACTTTTTCTCGGCCTAACTCGGTGCAGACCACAAAAGCATCAGGCTGCGAGCCCATGAGTAGTCCCATGCTTACCGCTGCATATCCTGGGTGGTGCAAAGCACCCTGCCCTTCAATCACATCCCAGTGATCTTGGTGGTTATCTGGCGATAAAACCTCTGCGGCTCCTGAGATGAAATCAGCAACCACCGCATCAATCGGCATTCCGCTTCCCGAGATCAGGATTCCGGTTTGACCGGTTGCACGGAAACTCGAATCAATACCTTTGTCTGTCAGTGCCTGATCAATGGCAAGAGCTGTGTATTTTTTGCCTAGAGCACAATCTGTGCCAACGGTTAGAAGCCTCTTTCCGGAGCGCTTTCGGCCAGTGCCAACGGGGATGTTTTTAGGAGGGGTTCTGACGTCAATTAGTTCTCTGCCGAACTTGCTCGCTGCATGGCTCAGTCGAGGATTGTCATTGAGTTTGGTGTGAACACCAGCAGCGATGTCCAATCCTGCTTCCAAAGCTTGTTCCATAACCTCTAGCCAGTGATCGGGAATTGAACCACCAACAGCGCTGGTGCCAATAATCATGGTTTTGGCACCTTGTTTGGCTGCCTCAGAAACAGTCATTTTGGGCAGACCAATGTCAACAGTCCCACCCTCTAGGTTGAGCTGAGCCAAGCAATCTTGTTTCCGCCAATGGGCAATACCCGCTCCTGTTTTGGCGTAAGTGGGGGAGGTCTCTTCACCCAAAAAAATCAAGTAGGGGGCTCTAAGTTCTACTGTTTTCAATTCCGTCACTTGCTTTTGCCTCCAAATTCCGTGCTTCCCCCAGAATAAATGTGTTTCCAAAGCCTACTGCTGGTCACGATTTATCTGGAATGGGCGTAAAAATAAGCGTATAGTGTCGGAAGTGAGCTCCACTTCGGCCAACGAGAAAAGGCTCCGACCTGCGCAAGCGGTCGTGATCGCCTTTGGGTCTGTCGCAATCATCGGAACCATACTTTTATTGATTCCCGCATCAACTGCAAGCGGGTCCTCAACCAGTTTTGTAACAGCCTTTTTTACAGCTGTTAGTGCCGTTTCCATCACTGGACTGACCGTTGTTGAAACCGCCACTCACTGGAGCTTTTTTGGTCATTTTGTGATTATGGTGCTGATTCAACTTGGTGGCCTGGGTATTGTTTCCTTTGCCTCCCTGGTTGGCCTATTGATCACGGGCAGACTTTCGCTTAGAGACCGCATGAACACAATCAGTGAAGCGCGGATTAGTGGCATCAACAACATCCCCACGCTTTTGAAAAAGATTTTGTTTTTGTATGCAGGTTTTGAGTTGTTGATGGCAATTTATCTGACCACGGTTTTTTACTTCGGTCACAGCATGGATTTCCTAAAAGCACTTTGGTACGGAATCTTTCACAGCATTAGCTCTTTCAACAATGGTGGTTTTTCTTTATTTGAAGGATCCTTCACCGCTTATAACAATGACTTTTTTGTGATTGCACCGGTGATGATTGCGGTCATCGTTGGAGGCCTTGGATTTCCAGTTTTGATCGAGGTTCACGAGCGCTGGCTGGCTTGGTTTTATAACCGTGCAAACAGGCCTAAAAAGTTTTCTCTGCACTCCAGAATCACCTTGGTAACGAGTGCGATTTTGTTCTCTGGGGGAACGCTGTTCATTGCCATCTTGGAGTGGAATAACGACAAGACCTTTGGTGGCATGAACATCTTTGAAAAAATTTATAACGCCATGTTTGCCTCTGCCATGACTCGAAGTGGTGGGCTGAATTCCATAGACATCTCTCAAATGGACAGCGCTAGCTGGCTGGGGATGGATTTTCTGATGTTCATCGGTGGCGGAAGTGGAAGTGTTGCTGGTGGCATCAAGGTAACCACCATTGCCATTCTGTTCTACATTATTTGGACCGAGATTAGCGGTGAAACAGCCGTAAACGTTGGCAACAGGAGACTTCCCAGATCCATTCAGCGTCAGGCCTTAACCCTGATCTCGCTTTCAACATTTACAATCCTGTTCACGACCATCGTGTTTGTTGCAGCAACTGATTTTGAGACCGACAGGGTGCTGTTTGATGTTATTTCAGCCACCGCAACCGTTGGTCTATCAACCGGTGCCGTGGCTGAATTTCCAGCCTGGGCACAAATTTGGATGTCAATACTGATGTTTGTTGGCAGACTGGGACCTGTGGTGGTGGCAAGTGCCCTGGCATTGCGAATTACCCAGCGCCACTATGAACTACCGAAAGAGAGGCCACTAATTGGCTAAAGCAGTTGGAACTTCACGTCCTCGCAGGCAGATTCATGCCAATGTATTGGTGATTGGTCTTGGTCGGTTTGGCAAAGCAATCGCCAGGGAACTGATGAAAAACGGTCATGAGGTTTTAGGAGTAGACACCGACGAGCAGATTGTTCAGCAAATGAGTGCGGAGCTCACACAGTGTGTGAAGGCTGACACCACTCAGGATGCTGTTTTGAAAGAACTCAGTGTCAAGGACTTTGATTCTGCGGTTGTTGCTATCGGAGCTGACGTAGAGGCCAGCATCCTGACTGCAAGTCTTTTGTTGCAAAACGGTGTTGAAAACATCTGGGCCAAATCTAACTCAGAGCCTCACGGAAGAATTTTGAGGCAACTTGGCGTGAAGCATGTGGTCTTTCCCGAAAAGGACATGGGAAACCGTGTTGCCCACATGGTCAGTGGCGAGAGCTTGGATTATGTTCCCATCGATGAGGATTTTGTGATGGTTAAGGCAGAATCTCCAGATTCATTCAACGGAAAAAGCTTGGCCGACCTAAAGATCAGAAGTAACCACGGAGTGACCGTGGTTGCCACCAGCAAGGGTGATGGTCAATATCAACCAGCGTTTCCAGAGACCATCATTCAAAAAGGTGACGTGTTGGTGGTTGCAGGGCAAACCCAGCAGGTCGACAAGTTCTGCGCGATTGGCTAGGGGAGCGAATTGAAATTTTTGCCAGTAGTTCTCATCTGGGTTTTATCCATGGGAATCGTGGTGCCATCGATGTATTTCTACCACCCGGTGAATGAGGTTTTTATCTCTTCGGTGGGAATGATGATGGTTTTGATGCTTTTAGTCGGCTGGGTGGGACTGCGATTTAATCCAAAAAAACCAATTGGCTATTTTCTGCTGGCCCTAGTTTCGGTGATTAGTGGATTTATGGCACTGCAAGGGTTTGATGCGGTTTATGCAGTGAACTTCGCACCCGCTGGCGGCAGATGGACTGATGTCACCGAGGTCGCGATTGTTTCTGTGTTTCTATTCATTTTTGCTTTGATCAATCACTTGTTTTGGCCGAAGCGCAAAATAGATGATCAGTCCGATCAGCGGGAACAGGCCCAGTAGCCAAAGCCATTGGATATCAATTTCTGATTCGGGGCTTGATTCATCAAGTGTCTCGATTGCCGTCTCACATTCGGTTCCAGCAACCATGCCATTGGAAACGTGACCGGTTGTATTTGCAACGCTAAATCTTTGAATTCCTGAGATTGGGTGACCATCACCACTCACTACCCGCCAAGAGACCGTGTAGTCGCCTGGCTGATCTAAATCGACTTTTGTGGAAACCAAATCACCATCAACAAATGCGCAAGAGTTGTTCTGCAAAACTGATTCTTCGCCAGCTGGACCAATTACTAAAATCTCGTTGCCGGAACCTATAGCCAGAACATCATCTGAAAACCTGAGGTTTATATCAATAATCCCAGCCTCAATCACTTCACCCTCTTGGGGCTCGGCATCAACCAACTGGTCGTGGGCTTGGGCAGCGGTGGGCGCTAACAGCATAAGTGCCACCAGCAATAGAATCCTCATAACGAAAACTCTAACCTTTGGAAGCAGGGCATTATTTCTATTCAGTGGGCATTAGTCGGGCCTGGCAAAATTGCCAGCCAAGTCGCAAGTGATCTGGCACTCGTAGGTAAACACTTCAAGGCAGTGTCGAGTAATGACCCCGCAAGGGCTGAGAGATTTGCCTCGGAGCACTCGGTGGAGCGGGTGTATCAAAGCTATGAGCAAATGTTTTCAGATGCAGAGATTGATGCTGTCTATATTGCCAACATCAACCCCCAGCACTACCCGATGGCAAAGCTCGCCCTGGAGCACGGTAAACATGTGTTGGTTGAGAAGCCTTTTGTGTTGAATGCCAATCAGGCCCGAGAGATTTACTCAATTGCCAATGCAAACAATCTGTTCGCCATGGAAGCTCTTTGGTCAAGATTTTTAGACCACTGGTTACAACTTCCAGGGCTAGTTGAAAAACACCTGGGGAAGATTATTTCGGTAGAGGCTGATTTCTCAGTTGAAATCTCACACGTGAAGAGACTCACCGAATTAGAGCTTGGCGGCGGAGCGTTACTAGACCTGGGTGTTTACCCGCTTAGCTTGGTGCAGATGCTTTTGGGCAAGGCTGATTCCATCAAAGCAACCGGTGAAATTCTGAATGGAGTTGATAAAAACCTCAAGGTTGACTTCAGCTTTGCCGGGGGAGCAAAGGCTGTTATAACCTCAGGTTTTGATTCCGATGGTCCGGTGACTGCAAACATCATTGGCGAAAACGGAAGCATCTCAATCGAATCAAGGTTTTATGAGCAGGCCAAGATCGAGGTTATGGCTAACGGCTCGGTTGTCTATGAGTTTTCTCCAAATCACCTGGGAAGAGGCATGCAACAGCAGTTTCTCGGGTTTGAAGCTGTAGTCGAAGCAGGTAGATTAGAGGCAGAGAATTTCACCCAGCGAGATTCGTTGGATGTGATGGAAATGATGGACGACATCCGTAATCAACTTGGAGTCGTCTACCCGGGAGAGTAATGAATCCACTCGAGCATTGGAAATCAATCATTGCTGGAGCAGCTGGCGGTGGCCTGGTGCTGGCACTTGTGATTGGTGGACTCAGTAGCGGCAGCGAACCCCCGCAGGTAGCTGAGCCGGAGCCTGACCAAACCGAAGAGGTTGAAACAGAGACCGAAGAGCCCGAGGTAGAGGAAGAAACTGAGGTTTCACAACCCCCCGCCTGCTCATTAGAAGATTTAGAAAACGATTCTCGAATCCTGCAATTGCAGGCAGCGGTTATAAACCCAGAAACAGACGAATTGATTTATGACGTTGGTGCTGGTGTTCCCGCTAGAACCGCATCTGTGATGAAACTGGTAACAGCTGCTGCCGCTTTAGAAAGCCTTGGACCCAACTACCGAGTTGAAACCAGAGTGTATGCAGACAGTGAAGATCCAACCAAGCTTTACTTCGTTGGTGCTGGGGACATAACTCTTTCCAGGACCGGACCTGGCACCCAAAGTATTTACAGGGATGCGCCAAAGCTTTCCTCACTTGCGTTTCAGGTGAACCAATATGTTTCAAACATGCAGGCTCCGGAACAAGAAACTGAGCCAGAGACTGAGCCAGAGACTGAGGTCGACCCCGAGGGTCAACCAACCCCAGAACCAGAAGCTTTCACCCAAGAGATAACTGAGATTGTTCTTGATAGCTCGCTCTGGGGAGGTGTTGATGGATCTGGTCAATGGGAGAAAAACTGGAACCTTGAGGGAATCCAGGATGGCTGGATGAGTCAGGCTAGTGCTTTGCAGGTTGATGGCGATAGAAATCAGCCAAATCGACTGCTCTCATCCAGGAGTGACGCACCTGTCGAGCGAGCAGGGATCTGCTTCACCAGTACAATTGCCGATAATCCGGCTACAGC
>CAJXMQ010000055.1 GCA_913056225.1 uncultured Micrococcales bacterium
CTTGCAGCTCCAGAGGCTGCAGCCTCTGGATCTAGGTATTTTCCCCTACCAACCGGTTTGAAGTTTTCATCCAACTCATAGTGAAGTGGGATTCCAGTTGGAATGTTTAGCTCTGAAATCTCATCATCGCTGATGCCCTCTAGGTGTTTCACTAAGGCCCTGAGTGAGTTTCCGTGAGCCGTTATCAATACCGAGCCTCTGGACTTGAGCTCCGGCTGAATACTTTCCTCCCAGAATGGAAGCATTCGATCTAAGACATCTTTCAAACATTCTGTTTTTGGAACCTCAATGTCCTCATAGCGCCTGTCAGTGGACTGATCAAACTCAGAACCGGTTTCAATCTCGGGAGGTGGAACATCAAAACTTCTTCTCCAAGTTTGAAACTTCTCAGCACCAAACTGTTCTAGCGTTTGAGCTTTGTCTTTTCCTTGAAGTGCGCCGTAGTGACGCTCGTTGAGTCTCCAGTCTCTGACCACATCAAGCCAACTAAGGTCTGCCTCGGCAAGCGCTATCTCTGCTGTGTGGATGGCACGCTTAAGCCTTGAGGTGAAAACAATCTTTGGAAACAGTCCTGATTCGGCCAATAGCTCGCCAGCTCTTTTTGCCTCGGTTCTACCCTGATCGCTTAGTTCGACATCCACCCAACCGGTGAAAAGGTTTTTTTGATTCCATACGCTGTTGCCGTGCCTCAGCAAAATTAGTTGATAGCTCATGCGAACAGTTTAGGGCTTGTTATTAAGCCTCAGTCTTGGAAGCTTGGGAACATCGCTAACTGAACCTGCGGTTTGTGGAACCAGCACCTCTTGAGTTGCGCCCAATCCGTTTTCTAGTCGCAAATCGGCATCATAATCAACATTGCGCTTTATCAGAGCCAAAGCAATTGGACCAGCTTCATAGTGGTTTCCAGAGATTGTAATCTTGCCAACAGATTTGTCCCCAACGAATAACTCATCCCCTGGTTTTGGAAGATCTGTTCCATCCTCCAAATAAAGCATTGTCAGCCGCCGCGGAGGGTGACCGAGTTTATGCACCTTGGCAACCGCCTCCTGGCCTTTATAGCAACCCTTTTGCAGATGAACCGCAGAGGTCAGGTAGTCCAACTCATGTGGCAGGGATTTTTCATCAATTTCAGTTTCCGCAGGTCTTCCCGCATAAATCCTGATTGGCTCCACTGATTCCAAATCAATCAGCTCCTCAGGCAGAGAGTCAGTGATATTCAAAAACACCGGGTGAGCGATCTCTCTAGCTCCGTAGCGGTAACCACCCATTGCAACATCTGGCCAACTGTCTTGGAAAAAGACATCTTCAACTGGCTTTCCATAGCTTGCATAAACAGCTAGCTCTGGTTTTGTTATCTCCACCTGTTTTCTAAATCTCATCTTCACGAGGTAGTCAAATAATTCATCAACCACCGATGAGCCAGTAATTATCAACACCTCAGTTTCTGTGCCAACAACTCTCAGGATGTGTTGAAGTCTCCCTTGGGCATCCAACGAGAGTGCCTCTCTGGATTCACCGGGGGTAAGGTCGTCAAGCTTTTGACTAAAGAGGCTATTGAGCCAACTGAGGCGGTCCTCGCCACTGACTGAGATCAGCGAGAAGTCTGTTTCCGCTAAAGCCTCTCCAGATGCAAAAGCTCTTTGCCTGATGTTCGGGTTTTCACTAATCAATCTCGCTCCAACCTCGCCGATGCGTGGCTACCAAGAGGGTTTCCCAAGGCCGCCATGTCCCACGCCCACAACAGTGCGCCCTCAACAAGTCCAAACATTCGCTGGCCAGCGGAGTATTCCTTCGCGTGCGGGGAACGAAGGACTGCATCTGTTGCCAATTGAACCCTGGCGCCTTTTATGTTTCCAAAATAAAGTTCGCTGATTCCGCTTGGTTGCAAAATCCCAGCCTCGATGTCAAAGCCATCCTCGCTGTTTCGGTATGTCTCTAAATCTTCTCGTGACTGAATGAGTTTTTTGCCAGTGGGGGGCAGCAGCCCCGGGCCGCTGTCGCCGTCTTGGGCGTCCCTGGCAAGTCTGAAAAATCCAACCTCGCTGGGGAGCAGGGACTTGTCTGAAAGCATCACGACGTTTGATTCGTATCGCAAATAATCATCACCGTTATGAGTGAAGCTGACGGTTTGCGAGAATTCGGTTTCTAATTGCTGATCATTGATGGTGTAGCTGACAACACCGGTTCCGCGCCAAGACCCCACAAGAAACGCAAATGGGGTGAGTTCAAGCGGTAGGTCAGCAGGAAGCTCGAAAGCCAACTACTTTTGACCCTTATAAAGCTTGTAAATAACCAATCCGCCAACACCCGCGATTGCAAGTGAGGCAAGCACCAGCAAACCTAGAAAGAAAATTTCAAGAGCTAAAAGCATGTCTATATCCTAGACCAGCAGCGTAAAAGCCGTGGCAACCAACATAATTGCCAACGATCCGGCCGATGCATAAACCATCTGTCTGACTGTCTCCGATGGTCTTGCACTCACTAAGTGCTGCATGGACACTGCTGCCAGGCTGCCTGCAGCTAGCATTCCAAAAACTGCAAAACGCTCACTTGATTCGATGCTTACAGTCGCCCAGAGACTCACCATTGCAACCGTCAGCAAGATAAGCGCCACTGGTATCCACTGCTTCCACACAGGCTCAATCTATCGAATAATTCCCGAAATACCTCCCATCCCGCTATTCTTGGACCACGAGGGCAGATACACATGGCAAGAATCATTGTTTTATCAAACGACAGCACTTCCCCTGCCTTGCCCGCTCTGGCTCTCATGAACCACAGCATTAGCTATCTGCCAACCGAAGCCTCCGCATTGGTAAATGCCCCGAGTCACGATTTGATTTTGCTCGATGGCAGAACTGATCTGAGTGAAATCAAATCCCTCGCAAAACTCCTGCATACAGCTGGAAGGTCAAGACCATTAATGCTGATTTGTGGCGAGGGAATGCTTACAACCCTGAACGCTGACTGGCACGTGGATGATTTCATACTCTCCACTGCGGGACCTGCTGAGATTGAGGCAAGAATCAGGCTTGCCATAGAAACAGTCCGCTCAAACAGTGAGATGCCGCAGGGACTAAACATCGATGAGGCAAGCTTTTCGGCAAAGGTCAATGGCAAAAACCTAGATCTGACATTCAAAGAATTTGAATTACTTCGCTATCTCGCCGACCATTCAGGTCAGGTGCTAACCAGGGAACAACTGCTCAGCGAGGTCTGGGGCTATGACTATTTTGGGGGAACTAGAACGGTCGATGTTCACATCCGAAGGCTCAGGGCCAAGTTGGGTGAAATGGAATCACTGATAACCACCGTTAGAAACGTGGGCTACATGCTCACCCGAGAATCAAGATCCAAAGCCGAAGCTAAGTAATACTCAGTAAAGCTCAGGTGAACTAATCAAACAGCTCTGTTTTGCAGGCCCGTAATGTGCCATGCTTAACCAGTGAGTGACGAAATCATCCTTCCCGACAGCCGCTTCAGTGAACGCGAGCTGAGCTGGCTTGATTTCAACCAAAGAGTTTTGGAACTTGCAGAAGATGAATCAATACCTCTTTTAGAGCGTGTTCACTTCTTATCGATCTTTGCCTCAAACCTTGATGAGTTTTTCATGGTTCGCGTTGCCAGCCTGAAAAGAAGGATTGCCACTGGCATTGCCGTTCCCAGCGCCAGCGGGCAAGACCCGCAAGAGGTAATTGAAGAAATTGCAGCCAAAAACCGTGAATTGCAAAATCGTCACGCAGAAGTTTTCAAATCAGTCATCAACCCGCAACTGGACAAAGTCGGAATAGACATCCTTCACTGGAGCGAACTCAGTGAAACTGAAAAGCAGTATTTGAACGATTTCTACGAATCGCAAATTTTCCCGGTGCTAACACCACTGGCCGTGGACCCTGCCCACCCTTTCCCTTACATATCCGGCTTGAGTCTGAACCTGGCGGTGGTGCTGAGAAACCCCAAAAATAACTCCGAGCACTTCGCTCGCGTAAAAGTGCCACCACTACTTCCAAGGTTTGCAAAGGTTCCAGAGAGTGAAAAACACCGCTTTGTGCCCTTGGAAGACATCATCGGTGAAAACCTGCAGTCACTTTTTCCAGGCATGGAGGTGGTTCAACACCACACTTTCAGAGTGACCAGGAATGAAGACCTAGAGGTTGACGAGGAAGAAACTGACAACCTGCTAAACCAGTTAGAAAAAGAACTGCTGCGCAGAAGGTTTGGGCCCCCTGTGAGGCTTGAAGTTGCAGAAGACATTGACCCAACTGTTTTGAGCATCCTGCAAAGAGAGCTAAACATCGAACAAGCCGATGTTTATCACCTGCCAGAGCCATTGGATCTGACCGGGCTTACCGAGATTGCATTCATGCGCATGCCGGAGCACCACTTTGAATCCCACCCAATCACCACCAATCGATACCTCTCAACTGGTGATGATGAGCCTGCGGACATATTTGGCGCATTGCGTGAGCGAGATGTTTTACTGCACCACCCCTATGAGTCTTTTGCAACGAGTGTTCAAGCCTTTTTGGAACAAGCTGCCAACGACCCTCAGGTATTGGCCATCAAGCAAACCCTGTATCGAACAAGTGGTGATTCACCAGTCATTGATGCTCTGATTCAAGCTGCCGAGAGTGGCAAGCAGGTGTTGGCGGTGGTGGAGATCAAAGCCCGCTTTGACGAACAAAACAACATCACTTGGGCCAAAAAGTTAGAATCCGCTGGAGTTCATGTTGTTTACGGTCTGGTTGGGCTAAAGACTCACTGCAAGCTTTCTCTGGTCATTCGCCAAGAAGCAGGAGTGCTTAGGCGCTATTGCCACATTGGAACTGGAAACTACAACCCAAAAACAGCAAGGTACTACGAGGACCTAGGTCTTCTCACCTCAGACGATGCAATTGGTGAGGATCTAGCAAAGCTATTTAATCAACTAAGTGGTTTTTCTGCCAAAGCCGAATACTCCTCAATCCTCACCTCCCCGGTTGGAATCCGCGAGGGACTAACCGAAAAGATTCGCCGTGAGGCAGAGCTTGCCAAAGCTGGCAAGCCCGCAAGGATTCGACTAAAGATGAACTCACTGGTAGATGAGCAAATCATTGATGAGCTTTATAGGGCATCAATTGCGGGCGTTGAGATTGAGGTTCTGGTCAGGGGCATGTGTGCGTTGATTCCAGGAGTAGAGGGCCTTAGTGAAAATATTCGAGTGAGATCTATTTTGGGAAGATACCTCGAGCACTCCAGAATCTTTGCCTTTGATAATGACGGTGACCCCGAGGTTTATATCGGCTCTGCCGACATGATGCACAGAAACTTGGATCGTCGTGTTGAAGCCATTGTCCGTCTCACTCAAGCCGATCACATCAAAGAGTTGCACGAAATGTTAGACCTGGCAATGAGTGATGAGGTCTCTGCCTGGGACTTACAATCCGATAACTCTTGGCTTAGAAAAACTGGAACAAAGGCTGAGACACTGTTGGATTATCAAGATATGTTGATGCAGATAACACTGGAGAAAAAGAAACTGCGCTAATGAAGGTTTATGCGGCTGGCATCGTTTGCTGGAGAGTTGAAAAAGGCGAATTCAAAGTCTTGATTGTTCACCGTGGTCAATATCAAGACTGGGGCTGGCCGAAGGGAAAGCAAGACCCCGGTGAGACTCTGCCGGTAACAGCGGTCAGGGAAACCAAAGAAGAAGCTGGCATCAAAGTTCGTCTTGGTCGAAAGCTAACCGAGGTCAGATACGACCTCCCTAAAGGCATCTCCAAAGAAGTTCACTACTGGGCTGCGAAGGTGACTGACAAGCAGCTAGCCAACACCAAATTCAAGCCCAATAAAGAAATCGATGAGACCCGCTGGGTGACTGCAGATGAAGCCGAGAAACTTCTCACCTATGACCGAGATAAAGAGTTACTGCAGGATGTTCAAAACCTTTATCAACAAAGTGTTTTAGATACTCGAGCAATTATCGTGTTGCGCCATGCCGAAGCTCTGCCGCGAACTGAGTGGAGTAAAACAGATGGCGAAAGGCCTCTGACCAAAACCGGTGAAATCCAAGCAAAGGCGCTTGTAAAGTTGCTAGCGGCTTTCAATGTCAGGCGCGTTGTAACCTCACCCTGGAAGCGCTGTTTGGACACAGTCAAGCCATTTGGCAAAAAGCAAAAACTAACAATTATTCAAAGATCTCAACTAAGTGAGCTTGGAAATCACAAAAACCCCGCCAAGACCACCAGGGTTGTCAAAGACAGCCTAAAAGAGCACAAATCAATGATTCTCTGCACCCACAGACCCGCTCTTCCAACCATCTTGGACACCATTAGTGATTATGCGAAAAACGATAAGAGTGTGGAAATCCACGAGGGACGAACTCTCTCCCCCGGAGAGATGATGGTTATTCGAATGTCGCTAAAGACAAAAAAGATTGTGAGTGTTGAAACCTACAACGCTCCAGATGTTGCCTACCCAAACCTGCCGGTTACGTAATCCTGAGTTCTTTGGTCGGCTGGATTTGAAAAGATCTTGCTGGTTTCATCAAA
>CAJXMQ010000056.1 GCA_913056225.1 uncultured Micrococcales bacterium
ACAGAGGGTGACAAATTGGTAGAACAGGCTAAGGTTGAACTCGATAATCGTGGCAATGTCGCCCGCGGAAGCAAATACGAAGTCGAAGAAGGACTGTTTGCTGCTGGCGACGCTGGACGTGGCGCTAGCTTGGTTGTTTGGGCCATTGCAGAGGGTAGAGCTGCCGCGAGCGCTATAGACGAGTATCTGGAAGGTGAGGCTAGATTGCCTTTCCCGGTCAAACCAACTGACCAGCCACTGTCCGTGTATACATAAAATGAACGGTAAGAATGAGAAGAGCAAGAATTTTCGCCACTCTGGGACCCTCGGTATCAACCCCAGAAAAAATTGAACAACTAATTGAATCGGGCATGAATGTTGCCCGCCTAAACATGAGCCACGGCGACCACGAGGTTCACGCCAACAGCTATAAATTAGTAAGAGATGCTGCCAAGAAGACTGGTGCTGCCATAGGTATCTTGGCTGATCTGCAAGGTCCTAAAATCCGTCTCGGAAAATTTACAGACGATAAAAAAGTAAAACTCAAAGTTGGTGACAAGTTTGTGATCACCACCCGAGACCTACTCGGGGGAGATGACATTTGCTCGACCACCTATAAGGGTCTATGTGGCGACGTGAAGCCTGGAGATTTGATTCTGATTGATGACGGTAAGGTCACTCTTCGCGCTGAAAGCGTCACCGAGGACGAGGTTCACTGCGTGACCGAAGTACCAGGAAAGCTTTCAAACAATAAAGGTATAAACCTGCCTGGTGTCGCTGTAAACGTTCCAGCTTTAAGCGAAAAAGATGAGGATGATCTTCGCTGGGCAATTAGGACCGGTGTGGACATCATTGCACTCAGCTTTGTCAGAAACGCTAAAGATGTAGATCGAGTTCATGAAATCATGAGTGAGGAGGGTCAATTCCTCCCCGTGATTGCAAAAATCGAAAAACCGCAGGCCGTGAACGCTCTAGAGGAAATCATCGACGCCTTTGACGGCATCATGGTAGCCCGCGGTGACTTGGGTGTTGAATTGCCGCTTGAGCAGGTGCCAATTGTTCAAAAGAGAGCCGTTGAGCTAGCTAGGAGATGGGCTAAGCCGGTTGTAGTGGCAACACAGATGCTTGAGAGCATGATTGACAGTCCAAGACCCACCAGAGCAGAGGCGAGCGATGTCGCAAACGCTGTTTTGGATGGTGCCGATGCGCTCATGCTTTCCGGAGAAACCAGTGTTGGAGATTTCCCAATCGAAACAGTCCAGACCATGGCGAGGATCATTTCCTCTACTGAGGACAATGGATTGGACAGGATTCCTAGCTTGGGAACAAATCCACACACCCACTCCGGAGCTGTAGTTAGGGCAGGGTTGGATATTGCAGAGCTTCTTGGCTCAAAGTTTGTCTGCGTATTCACCCAGAGCGGAGATACCTTGAGAAGAGTTTCCAGACTGCGTAGCAAGACACCAGTTCTAGCATTCACGCCCTCAGAAACCGTTCGATCAAGACTTGCTATGGTGTGGGGGGCTCATACCTATCTGGTCGACACGGTGAAACACACTGATGAGATGATCAAACAGGTTGATGAGCTAGTGCTTGCCGAAGGGCTGTGTCGTATTGGTGATGAAGTAATCATCGTCTCTGGTTCTCCTCCGGGAATTCCAGGTAGCACCAACTCTCTGAGAGTTCACAGAGTTGGAGATGCAGTTCACCAGGTTGCACCCGGTTACAGTGTCTAGTGTGCCGGAAGTGGGATTTGAACCCACACGCCCAAAGGACAAAGCATTTTGAGTGCTTCGCGTCTACCGTTCCGCCATTCCGGCCAGAAGCTAAATTCTATGTTACTTTGCTTCGTAGGAGGACCCGTTGTCTGAAAAAACTCGAATTTTAGTCGCAGAGGATGAATCCCTGATTCGTCTAGACATAGTTGAGACCCTAACTGAGGCTGGCTATGAGGTTGTTGCCGAGGCTGGCGACGGGGAAGAAGCGATTGATCTGGCAAATTCCAACGAGATTGACCTAGCGGTTTTGGATGTCAAGATGCCCAAACTCGATGGCATCAGCGTTGCTTCAAAATTGCAAGAGCTCAGCATTCCCGTTGTGATGCTGACAAGCTTTAGCGACTCTGACCTTGTCGCCGAGGCCAGTGCCGCTGGTGCGATGGCTTATGTGGTGAAGCCTTTTGGGGCGAATGACCTTTTGCCAGCAATTCAGATCGCGCTTAGTAGGGGCCAAGAGTTTATTGACCTTGAAAACGAGATTGCGGATCTATCGGAAAGATTAGAGACTCGAAAGCTTTTGGATCGTGCCAAGGGTCTTTTGCAGCAGAAAATGAAACTTTCGGAGCCAGAATCTTATCGCTGGATGCAAAAGGCCAGCATGGATCGCAGATTGACCATCGCGCAAGTTGCTGAGACCGTGATCAAGCAGTTGGGCGAGGACGAAGAAAGTTAGTAATCCTGACAGTTGACAGCAGATTGCCCTCATCGTCAGTCATTTGGATTTGATGGGTTGTAAGCGTTCTTCCAAGTTTCACTGCCTCGCAAGTCGCAGTCACAAATCCTTCAGAGGTGGAGCGGTGGTGAGATGCGTTTATTTCAATCCCGACTGCATAACCCCATGGATGAGCATGAACGTTGCTCGCCATACTGCCTAGGCTTTCAGCGATCACCACGTGAGCACCCCCGTGCAAAATTCCGAGTGGTTGAGTGTTTCCCTGAACCGGCATCCGGGCAACTGCTCTTTCTGCACTAAGTTCCAACAATTCAATGTTCATGCTCTCGGCAAGGTGCCCCATGCCACGGCTATCTAGGACTTCTTTGGCATCATCGCTCAACTTAGGCGGTTTGGTCATAACTCACTGTTTCCTCAAACTAGGCTGTCCACATGGATTCTGATAAGTCTACTCTGCTACTAATTGATGGCCATTCTTTGGCGTTTAGGGCGTTTTATGCGCTAAATCCCGACAGCTTTAAAACCGACGCAGGTCAGCACACCAATGCTGTACACGGGTTTGTGTCGATGCTTCTAAATATTTTGGAAAAAAATAAACCAAGTCACGTGGCAGTAGCTTTTGACCTCGGAAGAGAGAGCTTTAGAACAGAGGAGTACCCAGAATACAAGGGAACCCGAGGCGAGACCCCAGAGGAGTTCATTGGACAAACCGAGATCCTGGCTGAAGTTTTGGATGCCATGGGTATCAAGTCCATGACAAGGGTCAATTACGAGGCGGACGATATTTTGGCCTCGCTTGTGGAACAGGGCGAGCAAGCTGGAATGGATGTCCTGGTTGTCAGTGGGGACAGAGATACCTTTCAGCTAATCAGTGACAGCACGACAGTTCTCTACCCGGTCAAGGGCGTTTTGAATCTTGCCCGAATGAATGATGCTGCCGTGTATGAAAAGTATGGAGTTCACGCAAGCCAATACCCAGACCTCGCAGCCCTGGTTGGGGAAGCAAGCGATAACCTTCCTGGCATCCCGGGGGTTGGGCCAAAGACTGCAGCCAAATGGATTCAAGAATTTGGCTCACTCGATGCAATCCTGGAAAAACGAGGTGAGATCGGAGGCAAGGTTGGCGAGAGTTTGCAGGAAAACTATGAACGAGCCATCCGCAATCGTCGACTGAATCGATTGGTCCGAGAACTAGAGTTTGACTTTCAGGTGAAGGAACTTGGATCCAAGTCTGTGGATGAGGACAGAATCAAAGAACTGTTCCAAAAGCTTCAATTTAAGACACTGTTGACTAGGGTTCTCAAATTACGTGGCGTAAATGGTTCGCAGGTTTCTGCAGAAGAAATTCAAGACCAGATGGAGACCCACGACCTCACAATCCCGGATGCTGCAACATATTCATCCGAGGCGCTGGTAGATAAAATTACTGGCACCACGGCAACACTCGACGTTCAATTCAACGAGCAGCTGAATTCATTTATTGCATTTACTGACCACGTATTGGTTTGGGACGGTAATCAGCCAGACCCACTGTATGAATACCTTGCCAGTGAAGCACCCAAGGTCATCTGGGATTCCAAGCTACTCTCGAGAAGACTACAAATGCGGGGTAAAGCACTCAGGGGAGTGGTAGGGGACCCGCTTTTATCCGCCTACTTGGTTGACCCAGCGGCTAGAGACTACACAATAGCTGGCCTGGCTGAGGATTTATTTGAATACACAGTAGAACCCGAAACGCTACTAAACCCCACAAACCCAGCTGAGAAGGTATGGCTGTGTTCACTCCTGGAAGACTCCCTGTCTCAAAAGCTAGACAAGACATCACAAGCAAAAGTGTTGAGTGACATAGAACTACCAGCGAGTTCAGCGTTGGCAACCATGGAGGCAAATGGCATCTCCCTGAATAGCCACCAGCTGGGAGAATTCAGAGATGAACTTGTCCAAGAGGTTAATCAAATAGCCTCTGAGGCTTTTGAAATCATTGGACAGGAGATCAACCTAGCCAGTCCGAAACAGCTACAAAAGGTTTTGTTTGAAGATCTTGGAATGCAAGGCACCAAAGCTGTAAAAACGGGCTATTCAACCAACGCCGAGGCTTTAGCGAGCCTGTACGAACAAACAGAGCACCCCTTTTTAGAAAAACTTCTCAACCACAGGGAAGTGAATAAGACTAAACAAATCGCTGAGACGATTCTGCAAGCGGTTTCTGAAGATGGAAGAATCCACACCACCTATGTTCAAACTGGAACTAGCACAGGTCGGCTCAGTAGCGAAAACCCGAATCTTCAAAACATCCCGATCAAGAGCAAGCGGGGGCAGCGAATACGTGAAAGTTTTATCCATGGCGAACAATTCGAGGGTCTGCTCACTGCAGATTACTCACAAATTGAAATGCGAATAATGGCACATCTGTCGAATGATGAGTCTCTAATTCAAGCGTTCAAAGATGGGGAAGACCTCCACAACTACGTTGGAGCTCGAATATTTGATGTTGAGCCATCTGCGGTAAACGCAGAAATGCGAAGCAAGGTCAAAGCGATGAGCTATGGGCTGGTCTACGGTCTTAGCGAATACGGACTTGCAAAGCAGCTACGGATTCCAAACGCAGAGGCGAAACAACTGATGGCTGACTACTTTGCACGTTTTGGTGGTGTTCGTGATTATCTATCAAGTGTTGTCGAGCGCGCAAAATCGCTTGGATTCACCGTCACCGAGTATGGGCGCCGAAGGCCATTCCCAGATCTCAACTCTAAGATATTCCAGGTTCGAGAAAACGCCAGAAGAGCTGCTCTGAACGCCCCAATTCAGGGAACTGCAGCGGACATCATGAAAATAGCCATGAACCGGATTCATGCCGAAATGCGGGGCATGCAGAGCCAAATGCTGCTCCAAGTTCATGATGAGCTGGTGTTCGAAGTAGCTAAGGGAGAAAAAGAGCAACTTGAGGAGTTGGTGACAGAGGTAATGTCGGGGGCTGCCCAGCTATCGGTGCCTCTGGATGTTCAGATTGGGTATGGTTCAAATTGGGACGAAGCGGGACATTGACCCAACTCAAGATTCAGATAGGCCTAGAACAGGGATTACACACCAGGCCCTGTTCTCTGCTCGTTGAACTGTTTGAAGGCTCAGATGCGCGCCTAATCTCGACAAATGGCGAAGCTTCATTGAATAGCATGCTGGCACTCATGACCCTTGGAGTTCAATACGGCGAAATCGTCACCATTGAGGGAACGAACCTCAGCCAACGGCAAAAATCGTTACTAAAAGAGATATTGCAGGCTCAATAGCTGTTGCCAGTGCGCTGAATACAGGCTAAGCTTCATAAGGCTTTAGCCACTAAACATTGTCCATCGCCGAGAAATCGGCCCGAGTATAAATAAAAATGGAGTACATATCTCTATGTCACAAACACCAGCTGCCGGATCAATCACAGTAAATGACATCGGAAGTGCAGATGACTTCCTGAAGGCAGTTGAGGAAACACTTAAATTTTTCAACGATGGTGACCTAATTGAAGGAACCGTTGTAAGAATCGACCGCGACGAGGTTTTGCTCGACGTTGGATATAAAACAGAGGGTGTCATTCCCTCACGTGAGCTTTCAATTCGCCAAGACGCAAGCCCAGACGACGTTGTAAACGTTGGCGACAAAGTTGAGGCCTTGGTTTTACAGAAGGAAGACAAAGAAGGACGTCTGATTCTTTCCAAGAAGCGCGCACAGTACGAGCGCGCATGGGGAGATGTTGAGAAGATTAAAGACGCTGACGGCGTTGTCAAAGGTGTCGTTATCGAGGTTGTTAAGGGTGGGCTGAT
>CAJXMQ010000057.1 GCA_913056225.1 uncultured Micrococcales bacterium
GCGGCGGGGTAGCTCAGGTGGTTAGAGCGCACGGCTCATAATCGTGAGGTCGCGGGTTCAAGCCCCGCCCCCGCTACCAATGTCATGAGTCCAGACATAGTTAGCAACTAACCCGCAGCAAAAACTCGCGAACCTTTTGATTAGCGAACTATTTCCAGAGCTGCACCTTGAAAAGTTCACTTAACTTGTCAACCCCCCCCGACATTGGTGCTAACAAAGTCGTACTCGTCAGACAACTAATCCTTCTTTTTGGCTTTCACGCGACTACCGGGTGTTGTCACGATTTTTTCCCTTGAAAAAACTGATCAGAACCACAAGCATTCCGCCAATAGTAAGCGCCGCAGAAACGACTAAGAGCAACTGTTCACCGGGACTAGTTCGCAGGGCAGCTATGCCGCCCTCCGAGGTTTCGAGTCCGAGATCCTCAAGATACATGTATTCAGAGAAGCCACTCGCCCAAAGTGTGTAACCCATCGCGACCCCAACAGAGAGGATTGTAAGTGCAAAGTTTCTCAACGATTTCAACTTAAGACCAACCTCCAGAGTAAGGATTGCACCGGTAGAGCGGAAAAGAAATTGACCAGTTAACCAAAGGTCGCCATGACTCCAGGTTGTATTCCGGAAGGCTAGCTGGCAGTCCAGCGATGTGGCAATAGAACTGTTCTTGGATGGTGTTGGTCCAGCGCCATGATTGGCTGCCAAGCTTCGTTAGGACCTCATCTCTATGCGCAAACCAGGTTCCCAGACCAGCCATTACTTGGCCCCATGGGGTCGGAGTCACATTGACCTTGTAACCCTTGCCCGTGACATTTGTGATCGACGGCCATCCATATAAATCGACACCCAACCAAGGGTCGGCGACAATCGGATACTCGTAAGTCCCGTCTTGGTGGTCAACATGCTGAATCAATTCACCTTTCACAATTTCAAACCTGGTATCAACACTTTGACCCGAAGCATCCAATGCCCAAGGCGAGGAAATTCCGCCAATCATTCTTCCCGAAGCGTTGAGAATGAGAACCTCACCCGTATCAATAATCGACACAGTAGCTCCAGCGGGGATCCCTAACTTAAAGCGGAGGGTTTCACTGGATTCGTCCGAATTGATTACTGCTGCCGTTTGTACCGATCCGTCAGATTTTGGCACTGGAATATAGTCCACCCCGGCAGCATCAGAGATTACCCTGAAGGTCGCCCCACGAAACTGAACCATTTTTTCGAGTTTCAGATTTCTGACCTCGAGCGTCACACCGCGTTCGATTGAACTAAACAGGCGTCCTTGCTGCTCAATATTTGACGCTCGCCCAATTCTGCTCTGATTCTCAAATACTTCAGGAGCTGAAAGTAGTACGGCCTCAAGAGACCTTGTCTGTGTGTCGGCTATCGCAGCTTGAAAGCCCCCCATTGAAACGACTGTCGCAATCAATAATCCGAAAAAGCGCCTTGTTTTCATCTCTCCCCCTAGTGAGATATCTACATATGTAGTTTTAATCTACTCCAGCTCTTGGAACTAAAAATAGGGGAAGTAAAGTCACGAGCCAAAATGGACTTATGAATAAAGCCACAATCAACACGGCTGCAGTGATCTTCCAGTTGTCTAAGAACCTCCGCCCCATCAAAACTAGTGACAACGTGAGAGCCTCCCGCCATAAGCGCCATAGCTCGCTGGAGGTGAGGCTTGGTTCCGACAGTATCGCTACCCACTCCTCGACGTACCTTGACCTCAACTCGGGGCTGCAACCCAGGTAAAACAGTCTTAGCCAGAAACGAGTTGATTTCAATTGTTTGCAAGCCCAGGTTGCCCGTTTTTCGGAGAAACAACTTTTCTAGCTTGAGGCTCACCTAGCAGTTTGGGAGCCAGCTCAATCGACTCTGAGGATGTTGAATTTAGCCTGTAGATTCTTCTCCTTGCCCCAGGCCTAGAAGGCTCCGTCTCCCATTCGCTCGTTACCATTCCCAACGCCTCCAATCGGGCAAGGATGGGATACACACTCCCGGACGGCAAGCCAGTTTCTCTGATGATATGCAGTCCCCAGATTGGCCCTGGACTTGAACCTAAAGTCTCAAGCACCCTCAAAGTGGCGGGACTCATTTTTCGGCTAGCGCTCACAACAGCATGATACGCCAGCCGCAAGACCTTAGGCTTCAAATAGCTTGGATCGCATAGTCAAGCAGCACCAAGAAACCAGGGGGCCATGTGTTTAGGACGTATGAAATTCCAGGGGTTTTCGAAGAGCTAGACCCTCAGCAACCCGTTCTGCGATATTTCAATTTAGTGAAGTTTTTCGATCTGATTGAGACTCGCAGTCTCTACTTTGCAGATCCCATTTCTCTAAACGATGAAATGGAAGGTGAGGTAGGACTTCACAATCACAGACACCGTCCTGAGGTCTACGCGGATACGCCGGGACTCCTTGAACAACTCGCTGAGGTTGACCGACTAGCTAAACGCTACGCGCTTATCTCTTCTTGGTCTATCGGAAATGACGAGGATTTTCTCATGAGCTCAACATACGGGACTCCGCCACCCTGCATCGTTGTCCATACGACTTGGGGGAATCTTCGCCAATCGCTCCGGGGTGAGATTCCTATTTATGGGGGCCCAGTGCGATACATAGATGTTCACAACAATTGGATCGGCGAAGACACCCTATTTCGGCGGCATATGCATAAGCGAACTAGGTTTGAAGGCGAGAAAGAGCTTCGCCTGGTTATCGCCTCGCCAGCTCATTTATCAGCAAATTCAGATAGGCAACCCATTGGTCACAAGATTGAAGTGGACCTTGATACTTTGCTTGGAAGCATCAGCGTGGTTGGAGAATTCTTGCGCTCAAGCACCTCGGAGGCTCTCAAGACCTACCTTTTGTCTACGGATCAGAAGGTTGGGGCTTCAAACACCGGCCCCGATACTAGTCTTGAGACATGGTCAATCCAGAAATTATCGGAAAAACTTATCCAGTAACAAAGCCCTATGTTGTTGGGCGAGAGAAAATCAGAGAGTTTGCTCTTGCAACTTTTCATTCTGAAAACTCACCTAGTGTGTCTCTGGAGGCAAGCAAAAAAGCGGGTTTTGGTGACCTTGTTGCGCCACCGACATTTGCAATTGTGTTGCAGCAACAATCTTTGGAAATGGTGATTGACGATCCCGAGGCAGAACTGGATTTCTCCAGGGTTGTTCACGGTGACCAGGGATTTAGATATCAAAGACCAATCGTTGCAGGTGATGAATTGACATCACAGCTGAGCGTTGAAAGTCTCAAAGAACTAGCGGGTAATCAAATGATTACCTTCGTAACCAAGATCTTTGATCCCCAAGGTTCAGAGATATCCGAGGCACGTTCAACACTTGTCGTGAGGGGTGGCTGATGGAACTAGGTCAGATCGTATTTGATAAAAAGCTTCACTTCACTCGTGATTCTTTGGTTAGGTATGCGGGGGCTAGCGGTGATTTCAACCCCATTCACTATCGTGACGATATCGCTCAGCAGGTGGGGCTCCCAGGTGTCTTAGCCCACGGAATGCTGACTATGGGTGCAGCGATCAGCCCGTTATTTGACGAACTCGGCATAGGGGTTTTGGATTACTCGGTGAGATTTTCAAAGCCCGTACTAGTCGATGCTGAAAATGGTTCGGAGCTAAATGTCTCAGCCGAGGTGGTTGAGCTCGATGGGGATAAAGCCAAGCTTGCAATCAAAGCTCTGTTCAATGACCAAACCGTCTTGGCAAAAAGTTTTGCATGGGTAACAAATGCCTGAGCTGAAAACCTTCACAACCATCAAAGTTGGCGGTGAACCAAAAAACCTAATTGAAGCAACCACCGAGCGGGAACTATTCGACGCCTGTCACAGGCTTTGGGAATCTGGTGAGGATTGGTTTATTCTCGGGGGTGGCTCGAATGTGGTCTTTGATGATGATGTTTCAGATCTAAACGTGATCAGGGTTATCTCCAAAGGCATAGAGGTCACTGAGACTGAAGAGTATGTATTTATCAAGGCCCAGGCTGGTGAGAACTGGGATGAGTTGGTTGAATACTGCGTGCAGCAGGGCTATGCGGGTATCGAAGCCATCAGCGGTGTTCCCGGAACCGTTGGCGGATCACCTGTTCAGAACATCGGTGCCTATGGCCAAGAAGTTAGTGAGACCATCACCAAGATTTCTTTTTTGGATTACCAGTCCAAACAAGAGCTGATTTTAGAAAACAAGGATTTGAACTTTTCATATCGAGACAGCGATATCAAGCGTGGTCGAGTTGGCGCCATTGGTTGGGTTGAGTTCAGGCTTAAAAAGCTCAATGGCTTGAGCGTTCCGATGGCAAGTGGTCAGATAACCAACTATCTGGATAAACCCTATGGCTCGCAACTTCCGCTCCAAGATGTCCGTGAGACAGTTCTGACCCTGAGGGCGTCCAAGGGCATGGTCATTGATGCCGATGACCCCAACAGTGTTTCCTGCGGAAGCTTTTTTACAAACCCAATCGTTGGTCACATCAAATCCTTAGAATTTCCGGAGGATATGCAAAAGTGGAAAATGGATGATGGCCGATTCAAGCTCTCCGCTGGCTGGCTGATTGAAAATGCTGGGGTTGAAAAAGGTTTCTCACTCCCCGGATCAAATGCAGCGATAAGCAAAAAGCATGCTTTAGCAATTATCAACGCCGGGGGTGCAACGGCAGCGGAGATATTGGAGCTTGCCAGGTTTGTGCAGGAGCGAGTTGCAACTAGGTGGGGCGTGAACTTGGTCCCGGAGCCGAATTTGATCGGCTTTAACTAAAAAGCTTTTGCAATCTCTGAACGCCTTCAAGCAGTGCGTCATCGCCGAGTGCGTAGCTCATTCGAAGATAACCACTGGGACCAAATGCCTCGCCTGGAACAATTGCAACCTCTGCCTTTTCTAGGATGTAATCGCAAAGTTCCAAAGAGCTGTTGATCTCAACTCCACCCCAGGTTTTTCCAAGCAAATTGGTTACATCTGGGTAGACATAGAAAGCACCCTTTGGTTCTGGGGTGTGAAAACCGGGAATCTTGGCTAGCTCAGAAAGAATTAGTTTCCTTCTTCTGTCAAAAGCTTTCAGCATTTCTAAGGCAGGTTGCTGAGGCCCGGTCAACGCAGCAAGCGCGGCTCTTTGGCTGACGTTTGCCACATTTGATGAGAGGTGGCTTTGCAGGTTCGCGGCCGCTTTGGAGACATCTGCTGGCGATACCATCCAGCCAACTCGCCAGCCAGTCATGGCATAGGTCTTCGCTACTCCGTTGACCATGATTGTTTGGTCAGCAACCTCTGGAACTAATTCGGTCGGGCTGTGGGCAATAACGCCGTCATAGGTCAAGTTTTGATAAATCTCATCGGCAATTATCCAGATGTTGTTCTCCAGAGCCCAGCGAGCAATGTCTTCAGTTTCCTGTTTTGAATAGACAGCTCCGGTTGGGTTGGAGGGGTTTACAAAAACCAACGCCTTTGTCTTGCTGGTCTTTGCATTATCCAGTTGCTCAACTGTCACTTTGTAGTGCTGATTGCTTCCTGCAAAAACACTTACCTGCTTACCCCCTGCGAGTGCGATGCTCTCGGGGTAGGTGGTCCAAAACGGCGCTGGAACCAAAACCTCGTCGCCTGGATCAACAATTGCTGCGAAGGCCTGATAGACCGCCTGCTTACCACCGTTGGTGACAACGACCTGTGAAGCCACAACCTCTGTACCCGAGTCAACCTTGGTTTTTGCAACGATTGCGTCTTTGAGTTCGGGAAGCCCTGCAGCGGGGGTGTATCGGTGGTTTTTTGGATCCTTAGCTGCGGCAATGGCAGCTTCAACGATGTGCTCGGGGGTTGCAAAATCAGGCTCACCCGCAGCGTAGGAAATTACATCCTTGCCATCGGCTTTCATGGCCTTTGCTTTGGCATCAACTTTGAGGGTGGCGGATTCACTTATGGCGGCGATTCTGGCGGAGATTCGAGACATGCGCTTAGCCTATATCCAGATTGGTCAACCATTGCCAAAAACCCCCACGGCACACTACACTTACGTAGTAGTTGACATCTGCCGCTAAATATTTTGGCAACATCACCATTTTAGAACCAATCTAGAAGTGTGTCTGTCGGAGTAGGGATTGAAACCAAGCCTTTCCCAAGTCGCAGTGTGTCAATGATTTAGGGCGGTGGCTCAATTGGTAGAGCAGCGGTCTCCAAAACCGCAGGTTGCAGGTTCGAGTCCTGTCCGCCCTGC
>CAJXMQ010000058.1 GCA_913056225.1 uncultured Micrococcales bacterium
GGTATTGCCATTTATGGTTTGGATGTGCAAAAAGATCTCTACTGGGAGTGAATGTGGATCAAGATTTTCAGAAGCAAATGCAGGAAATTGAATCAGCCGACCTGGATGACAGGCCAGATCTGATTGAGACTGTGCTTGAACATATTGAATCAGTTTCCAATGACTCGAATTGATTCCAAGCTCTTTGAGCTTGGCCTTGCAAATTCCAGATCCCAGGCAGCCCAACTCATCCAACGAGGAGTTGTCAGGATTGATGGAAAGACAGTGTCAAAGCCCTCTGTAAAAGTCACTGCAGACCAAAAAGTTAGCGTGGATGAGGGTCAGGTCTATGTCTCTCGAGCCGGTTATAAACTCGAGCATGCTTTGCAGCAGTTTGGCCTGGAGGTTCAAGGAGCAGTGGCAATTGACATAGGTGCCTCTACGGGTGGCTTCAGTGACTGCCTACTGCAACGAGGAGCAGCACTGATTCTTGCCTTGGATGTCGGAACAGCCCAACTCTCAACATCGATTTCATCGAACCCCAAAGTGATTGAGCTTTCAAATCAAAACATTCGAGAATTCAGCAAAGAGCAAATGCTTTCAATCGATGAAAGATTTGAAAGGCTCTCTTTGGCAGTTTGTGATCTCAGTTTTATTTCAATGACTCAAGCTTTAGGGGCAATCAGTTCCCTGGCTGAGGAGTTGGACCTGGTCGGCCTAATCAAGCCTCAGTTCGAGGTTGGTCAACACTCTTTGTCGGCTTCTGGAGTTGTGAATGACTGGAGAGAGCGGAAAAGGGCGATTGAACAGGTCATTGAGGCCGCAGGAAAATTAGGTTTCCGAGTGGCAGGACTTGAACAATCTCCAATCAAGGGTGCAACTGGTAATCAGGAATACCTAATTTGGTTGAGTAAGCGGGAATTAAATGGGACAGAATGGTCTGAGGAGATTGATCAGATTGCGAGAGGGAGTTAGATGTCAAGAAATATCTTGCTGGTCACCAACGCTTCTCGCGAATCAGCTATTGATGCTTTTTGGGAAGCTGCAAAACTTTTACAGGAGCACGGGCTAACCCCAATCTCAATCGAAGAAGATTTTCAAGAGATGACCAAAACTGGGACCGAGTTAGAGGTTTATAAAGATCAAGACATAGAGCTTGCACTGGTGCTGGGAGGGGATGGCACGATTCTCAGGGCAGCTGAGAGTCTCAGGGGACATAACGTTCCAATCCTTGGTCTCAATCTTGGCCATGTGGGATTCATGGCAGAGGCAGAACGCGAGGATATGCCAGAGATTATCTCGCGCATCGCTCAGAAGAACTATTCCACCAGTTCCAGAATGGCTTTAGAGGTCGAGGTTTACAGTGGGAAGGACAAAGTCTTTTCATCCTGGGCTTTGAATGATGTCGCATTAGAGAAGTCCTCCCGAGAAAAAATCCTGGAGGTTGCAATTGAGGTGGATAGTCGCCCAATTAGTAGCTTTGGTTGCGATGGCGTTGTATTCAGCACCCCAACTGGCTCCACGGCATATAACTTCAGCGCTGGTGGACCAATCGTCTGGCCCGATGTGGAAGCCCTACTAGTTGTCCCTCTGAGCGCCCATGCTTTGTTTTCCAGACCATTAGTAGTTGATCGAAATAGTCGTCTGGCTGTTGAAGTTTTGAATCGGAATGCAGGACACGGTGTGATTTTCTGCGATGGCAGAAGAACTTTTGAATTGGCCCCAGGAAGTCGAGTCGAGGTTTTCAAATCAGCAGTTCCGGTTCAGCTAGCAGTGTTTGAAGACCGCCCATTCGCTGACAGATTGGTCAAGAAGTTCAACTTGCCAGTTGCTGGCTGGAGGGGTCCAGATAGTTGATTCGAACCATTTCCATTTCTAACCTTGGCGTTATCAGTCAAACCGAACTAAATCTGACCGAGGGCTTGAACGTGATAAGCGGAGAAACCGGTGCGGGTAAAACAATGCTGCTAACCGCTTTGCAATTGATGCTCGGAGCCAGAGCAGACAGCTCAAAAGTAAGAGAAGGCCAGGGTCAGCTACGAGTGAGCGGAATCTGGGAAGACATTCCGGCCTCGGTCAATGATCAACTAGCTGAACTCGGGTCCGATTTAGAGGATGACCTGGTGATTACCAGAACCGTTTCTAGTGAGGGAAAGTCTCGCGCCGTGATTGGTGGCGCTAATGTTCCAGCGGGTAGCTTGGCTGAGATTGCAGATAATTTGCTGGTCATTCATGGCCAAAGCGAACAAATCAGATTGCGCTCAGCAGCCACTCAGAGAGAAGCTGTTGATGCTTTTGGAGGAGAGGCGATAGCAACCCTGATAGCGAGCTATCAGCAGGTTTACCAATCCTGGCGGGATGCGCAGGCAAGGCTTGAAAGACTCCAGCAATCCTCCCAAGACCGAGACAGAAAAATTATCCAACTGCAAGAGTTTTTGACTGACATGGAACAACTCGCCCCAGAAGAAAATGAGCTTGATGCTATTGGCGAGAGACTAAACAAACTGGAAAACCTAGAGAGCATTCGATCTGCTTTGCAACAATCTCACTCAACCCTCACATCTTCTGGTGAAGCGCCCGATGTTGAGCAAATGATTTCCCAAGTTGCCAGAAATCTGGAGTCAGTTTCCGCCAAAGACACTGAGCTCACGGAATTAGCACAACGAGCAAGAGAACTTGAGGTTTTGGTTTCAGAGCTCTCTGTTGATACAGCCGCCTCACTCAGTTCACTGCAAACAGAGCCAGGCGAATTGGATAAGTTGAATGAACGCAAGGCGCAGCTGATTGGCTTAGAGCGGAAATATGGTGGAGAGTTAGCAGAACTCATCAGCAGGTCAAAAGATGCGGCCAATGAATTACTCGACCTGCAAGATGGCGATGAGCAAATTGAGAAACTTGAACAACACCTAGCGGCCGTTGAATCCCAACTTTCTTTTGCTGCTGAAAAACTCAGTGAACAAAGACGAGCTTCCGCGGAAGCATTGTCAGACGAGGTCAACATGGAGCTTGCGACCTTGGCGATGCCAAATAGCAGGCTTGTAATCGAGATAGAAAAGACAGAGTTTTCTAAACACGGTGCTGACCAAGTTTCAATTTTGCTTGCCAGTTATGCAGGAGCCACCCCAAGACCAATCTCCAAAGCGGCCAGCGGCGGAGAACTGAGCAGAATTATGCTCGCCATTGAAGTTGTATTAGCCGGAAAAAGCCCGACTCCAACAATGATTTTTGACGAGGTTGACAGTGGCGTTGGAGGTTCAAGCGCTATAGAAATTGGCCGCAGGTTGAAAAAACTTAGCGAGCAGTGCCAGGTGGTTGTAGTCACTCACTTGGCTCAGGTCGCAGCATTTGCAGACAATCACCTAGTGGTGAAAAAGGATAGCGGCGAGGGGTTTGTTGAATCAGACGTGACTTCACTGAGCCTTGGGTCCCGAGAAACAGAGCTAGCCAGAATGCTGTCTGGGCTGCAAGCAAGTGATTCTGCACTTACTCACGCAAAAGAATTGCTCGAGCTTGCAAAAAATTATTGAGTCCTATCGCTCTGAGCATGTTTGAGGTGCTAGATTGAAATTCCATGGCAACTAGCTCTGGAAACCCCTCACATATCTTCGTAACTGGCGGCGTTGCCTCCTCATTAGGAAAAGGCCTAACAGCTGCATCGCTGGGCAATTTGCTCAGAGCACGGGGTCTAAGGGTGGTCATGCAAAAACTGGACCCCTATCTAAATGTTGATCCAGGAACCATGAATCCCTTCCAGCACGGTGAAGTTTTCGTTACCGACGACGGCACAGAAACAGATTTGGACATTGGTCACTACGAGAGATTTCTAGACATCAACCTGTCTGCCAAAGCGAATGTGACAACCGGTCAGGTTTACTCAGAGGTAATCTCTCGGGAGAGAAGTGGTGGTTATCTGGGCGACACAGTCCAAGTGATTCCACATATCACTGATGAGATCAAGCGCCGAATGCGTGCGCAGGCTGAAGATAATCCAAGGCCTGATGTGATCATCACAGAAATTGGCGGAACCGTTGGAGATATCGAATCTCAACCATTTTTGGAAGCTGCTCGTCAAGTAAGGCACGACGTCGGAAGAGACAACGTGTTTTTCGTGCACGTCAGTCTGGTTCCATATCTTGGCCCCAGTGGTGAATTGAAAACCAAACCAACTCAGCACTCAGTTGCAATGCTTCGCTCAATCGGTATACAGCCAGATGCAATTGTTTGCCGAAGTGACCGTGAATTGCCCGATTCAATTAAGAACAAGATTGCGCTGATGTGTGATGTTGATTCAAACGCAGTCGTCAATGCAGCAGATGCCTCGAGCATTTATGACATTCCAGTTGTGATTCACGATGAGGGGCTCGATTCCTACATCATCGACAGGATGGGACTATCGGCAAAAGAGGTTGACTGGTCCCACTGGAAGCCCGTGTTGGATGCGGTGCACAATCCAAAACACGAGGTCAACGTTGCCTTGGTTGGAAAGTATGTTGATCTGCCCGATGCGTACCTGAGTGTTACTGAGGCGATTAGGGCCGGTGGTTTCGCCAATCAAACAAAGGTGAATATCCATTGGGTTGCAAGTGATGATTGCGAGAGTCACGAAGGCGCTCGCGAGAAGCTGTCTTCGATGGACGCAATCTGCATTCCCGGAGGTTTTGGCATCAGAGGAATTGAAGGGAAGCTCGGTGCAATTCGTTATGCCAGGGAGCAGCAAATACCAACCCTTGGATTGTGTTTAGGCCTTCAGTGCATGGTTATTGAGTACGCAAGAAACGTGGCAGGCCTTGACCAGGCCTCCTCCACAGAGTTTGATCCAGAAACCCCAAATCCAGTTATCGCAACCATGGCGGAGCAGGTTGAAGTTTTGGCAGGTGGGGACATGGGGGGAACGATGCGATTGGGTATGTTCCCTGCGGTTTTGAGCTCCGGATCTCTAGTAAGCGAAATATATGGAGCGAGTGAAGTTAGCGAAAGACACAGACACCGTTATGAGGTAAATAACTCATACCGAGAGCAGATTGCCGAGGCTGGCATGGTGTTCAGCGGAACTAGCCCAGATGGAAAACTGGTGGAGTATGTGGAGCTTGACAAGAATGAGCACCCGTTCTTTGTTGCAACTCAGGCTCACCCAGAATTCAGATCAAGACCGGACCGCGCACACCCACTGTTCGCCGGGTTGATTGCAGCTGGCCTTAGGCGACAGCAAGAACAACTTCTTTTCGAGGTTGGTGAATAACCGCATTTGGACAAGCTCGCTGAGAAGTTTCTTCGCCAGATGGCGATTGAGCGAGGACTGAGTCAGAACACCCTATCCGCCTATAAAAGAGACCTTTCGTACTACCTTAGGTATCTAAATTCAATTTCTAAATCAGAGCCCGATGAAATCACCTCGGCAGATGTTTTAGGCTTCCAGGCTAGTTTACAAAGAGACTCCAAGGCACCTTCCTCTGTTGCCCGAGCCTTGGCAAGCACTCGCAGTTTTCATAAATTTCTTATTGAGGAAAACCTCGCAGAGACAAACCCCGCAAGTCTTGTGAAAAGCCCAAAACTTGGACTCAAGCTTCCCAAGGCTGTCTCAATTGCAGACATAGAGAGACTATTGGATGCTGCTGGAGCACTAGAGCCTGAAACAGGGCAATTGATTCAGCTAAGGGACAGGGCCGTTCTAGAACTGATGTATTCGTGCGGAGCGCGAGTTAGTGAAGTGGTTGATTTGGACGTTGATGATTTCGGGGATAGCGGGCTGATTCGACTTCGCGGTAAAGGCGACAAAGAACGGGTAGTGCCGGTGGGGTCATTTGCCGAGACTGCGGTTAGTTCTTATCTCAGTCGGGTTCGACCCTCATTAGCTACTAAACCCAATCCAGCTCTATTTCTAAACCAACGGGGTGGGAGGCTTAGTCGACAAACCATTTGGCAGATCATTTCTAAGGCGGCAGAAAGTCTGAATATGGAGATATCCCCACATACTCTCCGACACTCTTTCGCAACGCATTTACTGGAAGGTGGTGCGGATATAAGAGTTGTTCAAGAACTGCTGGGTCACTCAAGTGTTTCCACCACCCAGATATACACTATGGTCACGATTGACTCGCTGAGGCAGGCTTATATGGAGTCCCATCCTCGTTCTCGGGGGTAGGCTTTGGAGTGGAGGTTTGAGTGGTAAATATTTCGTCT
>CAJXMQ010000059.1 GCA_913056225.1 uncultured Micrococcales bacterium
ATCAGGCCAACCAGGATTGTTGCGAAAGGAAGAATCTCTTGTTGTTGCTCGACCGCTGAGATTACATTTCCGACCATGAGCGGTTGAGCCAGTGATAACCCCGCACCAATCACACTGAGAACAGCAGCAACGATAACCGGCTTTTTTTGAGAGGTCAGGTACGGGAGGAGTTGTTTGAAACTAGCTCTTGGCCCTGTGTATTCTCTGGAGCGCGGATTATTCTCGTTTGGATTACTCACTCTTTGAGCTTAAGACCTGTTTTTTGAATTTGACTTCAGTTTCTCTGTGGGCGAGCTAATACAAAACAGCCATTGTGATGTTGGCGATTGTCAGAACCCCGATGGATCCGAATACGGCTGGCGAGACAACTGGCTTTTTGCGATTGAGCAACACCAGAACCAAAATCACCACCACCACTAATGTTTTGGCACCAATTAGGGCGTGATTTACTTCAAATCCAATAATGCTGGCTCGATACTCAGCAACTCCGGTCAGGATCAGACCAGTTACAAACATCGTCCACGCACCGTGGTTAATTGCAGGGACTATTTTTGCCTGAGAGGTTCTCATAGCCTTCATCTGGGTTAGAAACCCACCCAGTAATGCTCCAATTCCAATGAAGTGAAGAATTAGGGTGATGTTGCGAACAATCTCAAATGTAAGTTCCATGGTTCTACCTTTCGATAAAACCAGTTTAGAAGATTAGTTGAACTCCAAGGCCATTTTCAATGCAGCCTGAACTGATTCAACACCCTTGTTGTCTTCACCGTCTCCGGCTCTCAGCAAGGCCTGCTCCTGGTTATCAACCGTTAGCAACCCAAACCCAATCGGTGTTTGCGAATCCAGCATCACCCGAAGCAATCCATCCGTGGCTGCGCTACAGACATAGTCAAAATGAGGAGTGTCACCTCTGATTACAACTCCCAGAGTGATTAGCGCATCATTTTCTGAGGCGAGTTTGGAAGCAGCTAGAGGTAGCTCAAACGCTCCTGGCACGCTGTGTAGGCTTACGTTTTTGCAGTTAGCGGCATCAAGAGCTCGCTGAGCGCCAGCTAATAATTTTTCAGCCACCTGCCAGTGCCAACCAGCAGTGATGACGGCCACCCGCAGTCCAGAGGCGTCTAGTTCAAAATTGGGCGAACCAGCTTTGCTCATTGCTCGGTTTCAGGAAACAGGTGCCCCATTCGTGCACGCTTGGTGTCCAAGTAACCCTGATTCTCATCGCCAATACCAACAATCAGAGGTGAAAGTTCAGTTACCTTGATCCCAGCCTCTTCTAAGAATTTTTTCTTAGCTGGGTTGTTTGTCATCAATCTCACGCTGTCTACGCCAAGGTCTTTCAACATGTCTACCGCTGCGCCGTACTCTCTTGCTTCACTTGGGAAGCCAAGGGCTAGATTTGCATCAACGGTGTCTAAACCTTTTTCTTGAAGTGCATAGGCCTTGAGTTTGTTCAAAAGACCTATGCCACGGCCTTCCTGTCCTCTGAGGTAGAGCACGATGCCACCATCTTTTTCGCTCTGAACCCTCTCAAGAGCAGCATCTAGTTGTGGACCACACTCGCATTTGAGCGAACCGAATGCCTCACCGGTGATGCATTCTGAGTGGAGTCTCACCAAAACGTCTTTAGTTCCTGGGTTTCCTGCAATTAAAGCCACGTGTTCTGCTGTGGTTTGGGCGTCGTAGTAGCCACGAACCTTGAACTCGCCCCAGGTGGTAGGGATATTTGTCTCTGCTTCCAAACGAACGCGATTCTCTGCGGTCTCGCTCTCGTTTGCTCTCTGGCGAACGTATTCGCTGAGCTCATGAATATTTGTCATGCTTAGTTCAAACCGCTCCGCTATTGAAAAAAGTTCCGGAACCCTCATCATTGTTCCGTCATCATTGATCATTTCAGCCATTAGTCCCACTGGTTGCAACCCAGCAAGCTTGAGTAAGTCGACCGCCGCTTCGGTGTGACCCGGTCTTTCCAGCACACCACCTTTTTTAGCCCTGAGTGGCAAAACGTGTCCTGGTCGAATCAGAGAGGCAGGGGTTGAATCTGGATTCGCCAAGACATTTGCGGTCAGTGCTCGCTCGGCAGCTGAAATTCCAGTTGATTGCCTGCTAGCCGCATCCACGCTTACCGTGTAATTGGTTTGGTGAGGATCTTGATTATCTCTCCACATGATCGGCAGGCTTAACTTATTCGCCCGACTTTCCGTCATCGGCGCGCAGATGTATCCGGAAGTGTATCGAGTCATCCACGCAACCCATTCTGGTGTTGCAAGCTCAGCCGAAATTATCGCATCTCCCTCATTCTCACGGGATTCATCATCGGTGACTAACACCGGTTTTCCAGCTTTGAGGTCTTCTAAAACTTTTTCAATTGGGCTAAAAATCATCCCTGTTCTCGTGCTTCCATTAATCTCTCAATGTGCTTGGCCATGACATCGACCTCAACATTGACTAAATCCCCAGGGTTTTTGTAGCCAAGGGTTGTGACCTCTAAGGTTTCTGGAATCAAACTCAGACCAATGACGTTGCCGTCAATCTCGTTCACGGTGAGGGAGATGCCATCAAAAGTGATTGAACCTTTCATCACCACGTACTTCATTAGCTCATCGGGAACACTAATTCTCACCCAGTCCCAGTTGTCACTTTTTTCTCTAGAAACGAATTCGCCAACCCCATCGACGTGACCCTGAACAACATGGCCACCGAATCTCGTTGCGGCTGTCATAGCACGCTCTAAATTGACCTTCTGGCCAACTTCGACTCGTTGCAGACCACTTAGTCTGATGGTTTCATGCATAACATCTGCCGTGAAGGATTTGTCATCGATTTCGATGGCAGTCAAGCAGGTTCCGGAGACAGAGATGGACTCTCCACGCTTTAGGTCACCAAGAACTTTGTTTCCGCCGATGGTCAACCTAACGGCATCTGGCTGCTGTTCAATTGCCTTGATTTCACCTAATTCTTCGATAATCCCTGTAAACATTATTTGCTCCTTCTGGCTCTAATGAAAATGTCTTTCCCGAGCGTTGTCATTTGTTTGATGTCTAGATCGATTGCTTCTGAGATGTTGTTCACGCCGATATTTCTGATTGCTGTTTTGTCCCCACCCAAAAGCATCGGCGCCATGTAAATCAAAAACTCGTCTGCTAGATCTTCGGTCACGAATTTAGATGCAACGTTTGGACCACCCTCAACTAGCAGGTGCCTCACACCTTTATCCCAGAGCTGCTCCATTACCTCCTGCATTGACTGAGTTGGGAGCACGAGGGTCTCGGCGCGGTCATTGAGAACCCTGAGTTCATTTGGCAGATCTCGTTGGCCAACCACAACCCGGAGAGGCTGGTGCTCGTAATAACTGCCATCTGGTCTTCTGGCAGTAAGCTCTGGGTCATCAATTGTTGCTGTCCCGGTGCCGACCAAAATGGCATCCACCTCAGCCCTTCTTCGATGAGAATCCGCTCGGCTCTCGGGGCCAGAGATCCATTGACTGGATCCATCTTGGGCCGCCCCTCTGCCATCCAGGGTTGATGCGTATTTGATTGTTACAAACGGCCTTCCTAGCTTGCTCGATACCAGCCAATGTCTTGCTTGGTCATCAGCCTCGGCTTTGAGTAAACCCTTGATAATCTCAACACCCTGTTTTTTTAGATATTTTCCACCACCGGCAGATTTCTCTCCTGGATCGTTTGATGCATAAACCACCCGATCAATGCCCGCCTCTAGTAAAGCTTCCGAGCAAGGACCAGTCTTTCCAGTATGGTTGCAGGGTTCAAGGGTTACCACGGCTGTGTAGCCGGGAGGGAATTTGCCTTGAAAGCCAAATCTTTCTCTTGCCTGTTCTAATGCAACAATTTCGGCGTGAGCAGTCCCACTGCCAAGATGCCAGCCTTCGGAGGCTATGTTTCCTTCCGGGTCCAAAATCACCGCTCCAACCTGCGGGTTAATTCCGTAAGGGGGCCCGTTCAAAGCGAGGGTGAGTGCGTGGCGCATTGCCAACTCAAGCTTGTGATTATCAGTCATGCCCACCCTTTCTCAGACAATGACGGGGCGAGCGCACAGCCCAAGGCTGGACGACTGCTTCTCTCATCCGGACTATTACCGTCGGTGCTGGAATTTCACCAGCTCAACCTCATCCAGTTTCTCCGCTGGTTGCGGAGTCCGAATTCGGGTCGCGGACTATAACCGCCGGCTCAGATTTTCACTGACCCCGAAGCACATTTAGAACAATACTCTTTTTTTCTCAGTTATTCCGATTTGGGATAAAGCCCAAAGCGTCCTGAACATCTCTGAGGGTCTGGTTGGCAGTCTCCTTGGCTTTCTGCGCTCCTGTTTCCAAGATTGCATCGAGGTGAGAGGAGTCACTCATCAATTCGTTGGTTTTCTCCCTGATTGGTGAGATGGCTTCAATCACGGCATCGGCAACATCCTGCTTCAACTGCCCATATCCCGCACCCTGATAGCTCTTGACAAGGTCTGCGAGCGGCTTTTCACTTACCGCCGAGTAGATGCCAAGAAGGTTGGAAACACCTGGTTTTCCCTCCGGATCGAATTTAATTTCACCGTCCGTGTCAGTAACCGCAGATTTTATCTTTTTAGCGATTACGGAATCCTCATCCAGCAGATTCACAATTCCCTTGGGCTCGCCTGCAGATTTACTCATCTTTGCCGTGGGGTTTTGCAGGTCATAAATCTTTGCTGTTTCTTTCAAGATCACGGCCTCTGGCATTTCAAACACCTTGCCATAACGATTGTTGAATCTTTCGGCAAGGTTTCTTGTTAGCTCTAGGTGCTGGCGCTGGTCTTCACCGACGGGAACAGCCTTTGGTTGATACAAAAGAATGTCAGCTGCTTGCAAGATGGGGTAGGTGAAAAGCCCAACTGAGGCGTTATCGCTTCCACCCTTCTGGCTTTTGTCTTTGAACTGAGTCATACGTGAGGTCTCGCCAAAGCTTGCGATGCAGTTCAAAATCCAGGCCAATTCAGAATGGGCTGGCACATGGGATTGAATGAAAAGTGTTGATGATTCGACGTCCAAACCAGCGGCGATGTATTGAGCGGCAGTCTTTCGAGTGTTTTCAGCCAACATTTTGGGGTCTTGGGCAACCGTTATAGCGTGCAGGTCAACAATCACGTAATGAGCATTGTGTGTCTCCTGCATGGCAACCCACTGACGCAAAGCTCCAAGATAGTTGCCTAGATGCAAAGATGACGCACTCGGTTGCATTCCCGATAGCAGATTGGGCTTATTCATTTGCTTCCGATCAGATGGAATAACTGGCAACCACCGGTGAGTGATCGCTCCAACGAGTATCGTAGCTTGCCGCTCTGTGAACCTGGTAGTCACTCGCTAGCTCGGCAAGTTTTGGAGTTGCAAGATGGTAATCAATTCGCCAACCCGCATCGTTGTCGAAAGCCTGTCCTCGGTAGGACCACCAAGAGTAAGGGCCTGGCGTATCGGGATGCATTGCTCGACCAACATCGACCCAGCCCTGTTCATTCATGAAGCCATCAAAATATGCTCGCTCCTCTGGCAAAAAACCTGAGTTTTTCAGGTTTCCCTTCCAGTTTTTGATGTCCAGTTCGGTATGACCAACATTGAGATCTCCGACAACCAACACATAATCCTTTTTCAAAAGTGTGTTCATGCGCTTGGTCATGGCATCCAAAAACTTATATTTCTCAACCTGCTTTGGGGTGTCAACCTCTCCGGAGTGAACGTAGCAGCTAACAACGGTGATCGGTTTTCCATTGACATCAATTTCGGTTTCTAGCCATCTGCCTGCAGAGTCAAAATCGTCAGACCCCAAAGCTATCGACCTCGAGTTGATTGGTAGCTTTGACAAAACTGCAACTCCAGCACGACCCTTGGCGCTGGCCTCATCGTGATCCAGGTGCCAGAGGCCTCCATTTTCTTTGAGGCCACCAAGTTCTTCGACAATTTTTCGAACATCTGCATCACCGGCCCTCACCTCCTGCAAAGCCAGGATGTCTGGGTTGTATTGATCCACCCATCCAGACAGTCCCTTTCGGTGAGCTGCTCTAATTCCGTTTACGTTTACAGTCGCGATTTTTATGCTTGCCATGC
>CAJXMQ010000060.1 GCA_913056225.1 uncultured Micrococcales bacterium
CCACATATGAAAAGGGAACTGAGCAGATTTGGTCATCGCTGCAATTGCAATCAGAACTGAGATTCCAGCCGTGAAGCCGGCGTCCTCAACCCAAACATTGCTTGCAAGAGCCTCGCTGATAACTGTGGTTTCTGTTCGAACCACAATCAACACAACCGCAAACAAAAGCGACAGTCCCCCCATTGCGGTTACCAGCAGGGTCCTAACCGCGGGTGCGCTGGCTTTGTCTCCAGAGCGGTTGATCAAAAAGAATGAGCAAAGTGTTGTCAATTCCCAAAAAACAAAGAGCAGAATCAAATCATCGGACAATACCAAGCCGGTCATGGCGAATGCGAATAGCAACATCCAGGCGAAGTAACCGGTGTGAGGATGAACATTCCGCTCAGACATGTATCTGGCTGAGTAGGCCATCACCAAAGCACCGATACCCAAAACGATAATTAAAAACAGCGCCGATAGCCCATCCAATCGAAGTCCGAGTGAGATATCCAATGAAGGCATCCAGGGAGACGTCTCCCGCACTACAGAAAGGTTTCCGGTACTGAGCAATTCAGGGACACGCAATGCAACAACTGTTGCAAGCGAGGCCAGCCCAACGGCAGCAAGCCAACCGGCATTGCGACCCAAGAATCTGGTTGCAAACATGGTTAGTCCCGCTAAGGCGAGTGTGGAAAACAAAATTGCGGAGAGGGTCAAAAGATCACCATCTCAAAAAGCGAGACAGGCATCGTCAACGAGAGCGTCATAATCTCCTCAGTTTCGCCCAGTTCTCGGTCATCTAGATACGAGAATTCTCTGAATTGCAATTCCCAATTCAACTCGCCGACCAGGCTTCCCGGCTCTCCAACAACCACTCTAGCCTAAGCGATATTGTTGAATTTGACGTGATTGTTGGTGTGGAGAATTAAAGGCAAATCTTGACAACTGACTTTGTAGAGAGCCCTAACAAGGCCTCCACTCTCATAAATTTCCCAACTCAAGAACTGAATCAAACTAATTCCAATGGGATTGGGCTTTCTGGGCTAGGCTTGTAACTCTTGAGAGCAAAAACTTGCCTCCTGCGTCGCAGAACGCTTTCCCACCATCAAGTGGTAGATCTTTTCTTCCGGCGAACGAATGCATCAATTGTTGCCTTCGCCATTTGTTAGGCCCAATCGCCTAGCCACCAACGTGAATTAGAACTCACATGAAAGCACATCCATGTCACAACCTACTTTTAGCGCTCTTGGCGTTAATGCCAAAATTGTTTCAGTCCTTGAAAAACAGGGAATTGATTCACCATTTCCAATCCAGATAGATACTTTGCCCGACACTCTTGCCGGTAAAGACGTATTGGGTCGCGGAAAAACGGGCTCGGGGAAAACTCTTGCCTTCAGCATTCCGATGGTCTCGGTTTTAGCCGATGGCAGAGGCCAAGTTAGAGGAGCAAAGCCAAGAGGACTTGTTTTAGCCCCGACTCGTGAGCTAGCAACCCAGATTACAAACACCCTGCAGCCGATAGCTGAGGCTATGAACCTGCGGGTAACTACTATCTTCGGTGGCGTCTCACAAAACCGCCAGGTGCAAGCACTAAGAGATGGTGTGGAGATCGTAGTCGCCACCCCCGGTCGCTTGGAAGACTTGGTAGCTCAGGGCTTTTTCAAGCTCGATGCAATTGAGCTCACAGTCCTAGATGAAGCCGACCACATGGCGGATCTTGGGTTTTTGCCAGTAGTGACTCGAATTTTGAATGCAACCCCAAGAGGCGGTCAGAGACTTCTGTTCTCTGCAACTTTGGATAACGGTGTGAACAAGTTAGTTGAGCGCTTTCTGACTAACCCGGTAATGCACGCGGTCGATGAAGAAAGCTCTCCGGTCACTCAAATGACCCATCATGTTTTTGAAGTCAAAGACGTTGAGTCAAAGAAAGAGCTTGTCCGCAAACTGGCCTCCGGAAGTGAGCGACGTATTTTGTTTATGCGCACCAAGCACCACGCAAAGAAACTTGCCAAATCTCTAACCCAGGCTGGCATTCCCGCTGTCGACCTACATGGAAACCTCTCTCAGCCTGCCAGGGATCGAAACCTAGCTGCATTCAGTGCTGGAACTGCAAGAGTGTTGGTGGCTACCGATGTTGCCGCAAGAGGTGTCCATGTTGATGGTGTGGATTTGGTGATTCACGTTGACCCACCAGCCGAGCACAAGGCTTATCTGCACCGCTCCGGTAGAACCGCCAGAGCAGGCGCCGAAGGAAGTGTCGTCACAATCTGTCTGCCAGAGCAGCGCAGTGACCTGAAGCAGTTGCTTCGAAAAGCACAGATCAACGTCTCACCTGTTCAGGTAAGTGCAAACTCTGAAGAAGTCAACGCGTTGGTTGGTGAGGTCCGCGAATACGTGAAGCCGAAACCCGTTGAGCGTCAGCAGCAGAATAGGAATAATTCTTCTGGCAGAAGGTCTCAGAATAAGCGTCCTGTTGCTGGGCAAAAGCAAGGTAGCGGCTCATCGTCGGGTTCAGGTTCGAGAAGATCAGGCTCCAAACCTTATAGCTCGGCTGGTCGCCCGGGTCAGCAGAGGTCTCAACGTCAGCAGGGTGCGAAGCAGCACTCTCGTTAATTGGAATAAAGCTCCTAGCTTGCCAGACTTTGTCTCCTAAGTTTCTTGACGTACCAGATCAATAAGCGGACGGTTTATCCGTAACTCTCAAGCTCCGAACCAACTTGAAGTTTGCTGTCAGGAAGCTGAGATTTCTCCTCAATTGACTCAAAACATGAAAATATTTTCATCAATTGTGTCTGGCATTTGAAGAAAGAGAGCACAGTGAACGCTAAAGAGTTGCTTAAGTATGGTTCTGTTTTTGCGGCTGGCGCCTTGACGGTAATGGGTGTGATTGGGTTTATGACAATTGTTGGCTTTAGCTCCAACACTGCAACTAGTTCCAACCAAACAGAATTGGTCCCCATTCAATCAGCACAACCAGCAGGTGATGAGGGAAATTTAGATCCACAAACTTCTGATGCACCAGCGACTGAAGCCAATGAATCATCAACGGCGACTAGCGATGCTCTCGGTGGGCAGCGGGATTCAACACCCCCCTCTTCAAATACTACGGATATCAGAGATTTAGTTCGTGGAACGATGGTGACTATTGAGGGGACCGTTACTCGTGCCACAGAGGAGGATGAATTCTTGATTGAGGATTCAACGGGTTCTGTTCAGGTCTTTACAGGTAGAACTTTTTTCACTGTTGACCCCGGTCAGCAAGTAACTGTAGTGGGTTTGGTGGATGATGGTCCGTTCATAGAAATCTACGCTGAGCAGATTGTATTGCCGGATGGAACTGTAGTTTCTATTTCTTACTAGTTGAAAACTCACTAGTCTCTCGAGGCCTGGAGTTCAGCCAATTGGCGCCCTCGGCAGGAATCGAACCTGCGGCCAAAAGATTAGAAGTCTTCTGCTCTATCCGCTGAGCTACGAGGGCAAGCGTTAGAAGTTTATTAGCTAAACGGCTTTAGTTGCCAATGGTTCACCAAATCGAACTATTCCGCTGATAGAAAAACACCCTAAAAGCGGGGTATTGTCTTTGGTGAATAGTGCCAGACTAAAGGGGTATTCCCCAGGAGGAACTTTGTCTAAACTCGCCAATCTATCTCTGGCAAACAGAATCGTCGTAGCTTTACTAACTCTTTTGGTAGCAGCAGGTGGTTTCGTCTCACTTGACTCACTGAAGCAGGAGTTGATTCCATCCATTCAGTTTCCAACAGCTGCTGTTGTAACGCCTTATCCCGGTGCGTCACCAGAAATCGTTGACGAGCAGGTTTCACAGGTCTTGGAATCCTCGATTGTCTCTCTTGAGGGAATTGACTCAACCAGTGCAACAAGCTCACAGGGATTAAGTGTTATCACCGCAACTTTTGAATTTGGCAAGACCACCACCGAGATGACCGATTTGCTCTCAAATGCCGTCAACTCGGTTGAGGGCTCCCTGCCCGCTGACATCCAGCCGCAGGTGATTGCTGGGTCATTTGATGAGGTTCCAATCATTGTTTTGGCAATCAGTGCCAATGATGGTGACAACGAAGCAATCGCCAAAGAGTTAGAAGAGGTGGCTCCGTCACTTTTCAGACAGGTCGATGGAGTTAGAGACGTCGCGGTCAGTGGTGCAAGAGAAAAAAGAATTGATGTCGATCTAGACCAACAGGCACTGCAGGGATTTGGTCTGAGTCAACAGGACATCACCAATGCCCTGGAGCAAAACGGTTTGGTTTTGCCAGCGGGAACCCTAGAGGATGAAGAAGGTTCAATCGCTGTTGAGGTTGGGGCTCGCGTTGACACGATTGAAGAATTCAGGGCACTGCCTCTAATCTCACCAACAGCTGGGGCGGTTCTAATTTCAGATGTTGCAGATGTTGAACTGCTGGATGCGCCAATAAATTCAATTTCGAGAGTAAATGGTTCAGAATCACTTGCGATTGCCATCACCAAAACTCCAGACGGCAACAGTGTTGATGTCAGTAATGGAGTTACCGAACTAATTGCAGAACTTGAAGAAAGTCTCTCCAAGCCAGTCACCATTTCCACCACGCTGGACCAAGCTCCGTTTATTGAAAAATCAATTGAGGACCTAACCACAGAGGGTGTGCTCGGTCTCACCTTTGCGGTGTTAGTGATCTTGGTATTTCTGCTTAGCTTCAAATCCACCATCATTACCGCGGTTTCCATCCCAACATCCGTTTTGATTACATTCATTGGATTAGCGGTGGCTGATTTCTCTCTAAACATTTTGACTCTGGGTGCTCTGACAATTGCTATTGGTCGAGTGGTGGATGACTCGATTGTGGTTATTGAAAACATCAATAGACATCTCTCTTATGGCAAAGAAAAGATGGAAGCCATTAAGACGGCCGTGAAAGAAGTTGCGGGTGCAATTACCTCCTCCACGATTACCAATGCTGCTGTGTTTGTGCCCATTGGATTGGTTGGCGGAATTGTTGGAGAACTATTCAGACCTTTCGCCTTCACGGTGGCACTCGCCCTGTTGGCTTCGCTGCTTGTTTCGCTAACAATCATTCCGGTGTTGGCATATTGGTTTTTGGGAATGTCCAAAAAGCTCAAAAAGGCGCAGGCTGAAAACCCAGTCGGGTTCGAAGAGAGACAGCGTGAAGAGCAAGAAGTTCAGGAGCAAAAAGGTTTCTTGCAGCGTGGCTATGTTCCCATCTTGAGAACCACCACCGATCACCCCTGGTTGACCCTGACCGCTTCGCTTTTGGTCCTTGGTTACACCTTCTCACTTGTTCCTCAGCTAAGAACTGACTTTTTGGATGATGGCGGCTCAGATCAGTTTGTTGTGAATCAGGAACTGGCCGGACAGGTAAGCTTTGAGGAACAAAATGCTGCCTCCCAGCAACTTGAAGATCTAGTTTTGGATATTGACGGAGTTGAGTTGGTGCAGGCCTCAGTTGGGGCAATTGCTGATAGCCGAGTTGCATTTGGAGCATCGGCAGAGGGCATTCGACTGACGGTGACAATTGAAGACGATGCCGATATCGATGAGGTCAAAGCGGACGTAACAAGTCAGACCGGAACGCGTGATGATCTGGGAGATGTTTCTATCTCAGAGGGTGGCGGAGGCTTTGGTGGCTCCGACACCATTGATATTGAGATTGCAAGCGGCAGTGAGCAGGATTTGCAAAAAGCCGTTGATGATGTTGTTGCAGCCATGAGGCCACTGAGTTATGTGGATAACGTGACGACATCGTTGGCCGCAGCTGAGCGGGTGCTAGAGGTGAATGTGGATCGTGAAGCCGCTGCAAACATAGGACTGAGTGAAATTGCGGTTAGCGGAATTGTCAGCCAACAGCTGAGGCCGCAACCAATCGGAGCATTGAACCTCGAAGGAAAAGACGTAGACATCTTCATAGCGGATCAACAAGTTCCTGAAACCATTGGAGAGGTCGAACAGATCTTGATTCCAGCTGCGACTGGTCCAATTCAGCTGAGCACAATTGCGGATATCGAAGAGGTTCTAAAGCCCAGAACGATAACCAGCCCTTTGGGTGACAGACCTGCAACAGTCTCGATTGCTTCAAAGGTCGATGATT